>JALSHN010000021.1 GCA_026982215.1 Gammaproteobacteria bacterium | reverse complement strand
TTTGAGGCCGATGAAGGTCATGGTGGCCTGGGCCCGCACGGCACAGCCCAGCACGGCGCCGCTGTCGGCATGCACCCCCGAGGGCAGATCAACCGCCAACACCGGCAGGGCGCTGTCGTTCATGGCAGTCACCACCGCCGCCCAGGGGCCGGTCAGTGGACGCTCCAGACCGGTACCGAACAAGGCATCCACCAAATAATCGCCCTCGGGGCACATCCCGGGGACATAGCTCTCCACCGGGACGTCAGTGCGACGCAACCGCTCCCACGCCTGGCGGGCATCGCCCCGGATCCGCGCGGTCTTCCCCACCAGCCACACCCGTGGCCGCAGCCCCAACTCCCGAGCGCGGCGGGCGAAAACGAAGCCGTCGCCACCGTTGTTGCCGGTACCACAGATCACCAATGGCCGTTCTGCCCCGGGCCAGTACCGTACGGCGAGACGCAGCACCGCCTCACCGGCCCGTTCCATGAGCTGGATCCCCGGGATGCCGGCGGCCATGGCCGCCTGATCGAGAGCACGGCTTTGCGCCGCGGTATAAAGGTGAGCGGGGAGTGTCATGGGACCTCGAAGGGTTGCCAGAAACTTCGCATCAGATTCGCATCAGAACTAACGATCGGCTCGGATATGATAGAAAGCCTTATGAATTCTGTCAGCCAAAGCGGGACGAACTGGGAGGAATTGGCGACGGACATCCGCCGCTGGGGCCTGGAACTGGGCTTCCAGGCCGTGGGGATCGCCCCATTGGAGCCGGGGGAGGCCGGTGAGGAATTCCTCCAGTGGCTGCAGGCCGGCCACCATGGTGAGATGGGATTCATGGAACGCCACCGGAACCTGCGTATTCACCCCCAGGCGCTGCTGCCAGGGGCATTGCGGGTGATCAGCGTCCGTCTGGACTACCTGCCCCAATCACAGCAAGCGGCCTGGCGCATCCTGGACGACCCCCACCGCGCCTATGTCGCCCGCTATGCCCTGGGGCGCGATTACCACAAATTGATCCGCCGCCGGCTGCAACGACTGGCACGACGCATCGAGGAGCGGTTGGGTCGCCCCTTCGTCCATCGGGCCTTCTGCGACAGCGCCCCGGTACTGGAGAAACCCCTGGCCCACCGGGCGGGACTGGGCTGGCAAGGCAAACACACCAATCTCCTCTCCCGCAGCGGCTCGTGGTTCTTCCTCGGTGAACTGTACGTGGGCCTCCCCCTGCCGGTGGACGAGCCCGTGGCGGATCATTGCGGTCGCTGTCGCGCGTGTATCGACGTCTGCCCCACCCAGGCCATCATCGCGCCCTATCGATTGGATGCCCGTCGTTGCATCGCCTATCTCACCATCGAACATCCCGGCCCCATCCCTGAAGCCTTGCGGCCGGCCATGGGCAACCGGGTATTCGGCTGTGACGACTGCCAATTGGTATGTCCCTGGAACCGCTTTGCCCGCCTCACCACCGAGGCGGATTTCCTGCCCCGCCACCGGCTGGAGCAGGCCGGTTTGCTGGAGCTGTTCACCTGGGACGAGGAAACCTTTCTACGACGCACCGAGGGCAGCGCCATCCGGCGCCTGGGTCATACCCGCTGGCTGCGCAACCTGGCGGTGGCCCTGGGGAACGCCCCACCCTCTCTGGCGATCCGCCAAGCACTGGCCCGGCGGCTGGACCACCCTGCGGAACTGGTGCGGGAGCATGTACGCTGGGCACTGATGCGTCAGACGCGCCGGGGCTCAGAACCGTAGCAACCGCTGGCGATAATAGCGCAGTTCCTCGATGGACTCGCGGATGTCCTCCAACGCCAAGTGGGCGGCCTTCTTTTCCACCCCGGCCAGGACCTCCGGGGCCCAGCGGCGAGCCAGTTCCTTCAAAGTGCTCACATCCAGATTACGATAGTGGAAATAGGCCTCCAGCCGCGGCATGTAGCGAGAGAGGAAACGGCGGTCCTGGCAGATGCTGTTGCCGCACATGGGCGAGACCCCTTCAGGGACGTGGGCACGGAGGAAATCAAGGGTGCGCGCCTCGGCTTCGGCCTCGTCCACACTGCTTTGGCGCACCCGCGCCAGCAGCCCCGAGGCGCCGTGATGGCTCTGATTCCACTCGTCCATGGCGGCGAGCACCGCCTCTGGCTGTTGCACCGCCAACACCGGTCCGGTGGCAATCTCATTGAGCTGGGCATCGGTGACGATGGTGGCGATCTCCAGGATCCGATCCCGCTCCGGATCCAGACCGGTCATCTCCAGGTCGATCCAGATGAGCCGTTGTTCGCGTATGTCCGCCGTCATTGGAGCAGCCGTTTGATCTCGTCCACTTGCCGTTGGGATTCCCGCAACAGCTCGATGCTCATATCCGGCCCCAGCCGCAACATGGGGAACTTGCCGAAGGCGGGCAGCTCCGGCAGCGGCGGCAATTCCGCCGCCTGGGGACGACCGAGCAGCACATGGTAACGGGCCACTACCAACAGGTCCAGGTAACCGGCCCCCTCCCCCGCCTCCACCACCTGCCAATCCTCTCGCCAGCGCACCAGGGGCAGAAATTCCTCCAACCGCCAGTGATTCAGGACCCGCTCGGCCACTTCCACTTCGTGTAACGGCAGCAGGGACTCCAAGGCCTCGGGAGATAGTGCCAAGGCATCGGCCACCCGGATCAAGGCCAGCTCCCCCAAATGATGCAACAGCCCCCCCAACATCGCCTGATCCGCTTCCAAACCCACGGTGACCGTAGCCAGCACATGGCTCACTGCTCCCAGGGAGATGGATTGCTCCCAGGCGCGGTGCAGGCGGTGCCGGTAGGGACCTTGCTCCACCAACACCGCGCTGCGCAGGGAGAAGCTCAAGGTGGTGTTGCGCACCGCCTTGAGGCCCAGACGGTTGATGGCTGCCTGCACGGTGGTCACTTTGGCCAGGTGACTGAATTGGGCGGCATTGGCCACCTGGATGATGCGGCCACTGAGGGCGGGATCGCTCTGGATCAGGCGTGCCACTTCATGAATGCCGGCACACTCGTCCTCCACCAAGCGCTTCACCTTGAAGGCGATCTCAGGGAGCGTGGGCAGGAGGGTGTCATCAGCCAGCAGCCGCTGTTCCACCGTGCGCAGTCGTCGAGGGTCGATGGCTTGGGATGTCATGACGAAAAAGGCCTCAGGGAGAGGCCTTTTCCATTCAGGATGCGTGCCGCTTTCTGTCTCAGCCGCCGATCACCTGGAAGCACAGCGCCAACAGGCCGCCGGGTAGGATTCCCAGCAACAACACGCTCAGGGCGTTGGCGCTCAACAGAATCTGCGCCCCACCCCCCGACTCCAGGTGATTCTCGTGCCGGGGCGCCTCGAAATACATGTACCAGATCACCCGCAGGTAATAGAAGGCGCCGACGATGGAGAAGATCACCGCCACCACCGCCAGCCACGACAGGCCGACGTCCACCACCGCCTGGAGCACAGAGAGCTTGGCATAGAAACCCACCGTGCCGGGAATACCGGCCATGCTGGCCATCAGTAACAACATCATCAAGGCCATCCAGGGATGGCGGTCGTTGAGACCTTTGAAGTCGTCGAGCTCGTCCGATTCGAAGCCGCGACGACTGAACAACAGCACCATGCCGAATCCCCCCAGCCCCATGATCACATAGGCGATGACATAGAACAGCGAGGAGGCAAAGCCCGCCTCGGTGCCGGCGATGAGTCCCAGAAACAGATAGCCCACATGAGCGATGGCCGAATAGGCCAACATCCGTTTGATGTTGGTCTGGGCGATGGCGACGATGTTGCCCACCAGCAAGGAAAGCACCGCAAGAATGATCAGATATTGCTGCCAATCGGCATGGAAACTGAGCAGTCCCTCGGCGAACAGGCGATAGAGCATGCCAAAGGCTGCCAGCTTGGGAGCAGTGCTGAGGAACAAGGTCATGGCCGTGGGGGCCCCGTGATAGATGTCCGGCACCCACATGTGGAACGGCACCGCCCCGAACTTGAAGGCTACACCCACCACCAGGAAGACGATGCCGACGAGGAAGATCACCGCGTTGTCTTCCAGGGCCTGGGCGGAATGGCGTGCCAGCCCGCCGATCTCCAGGGTGCCGGTGACCCCATAGAGCAGCGACATGCCATAGAGCAACATCCCCGAGGCCAGGGCACCGAGGATGAAGTATTTCATCGCCGCCTCGGTGGGGGCGATGGCGTCGCGCTGCAAAGCCACCATGGCATACAAGGCCAGCGACAACAGCTCGAGCCCCAGATAGAGAGTCACCAGGGAGTAAGCGGATACCAGGATGCTCATCCCCAGGATGGAGAACAGCCCCAGCAAGTAGAACTCACCCTTGAGGAGATCGCGATCACGCAGGTAACGGCGGGAATAGACGAACACCACCATCGCCGCCAGGTAGATGCCCGTTTTCAGCAGGTTGGAGAGGCTGTCGTTGATGAAGGAACCGTTGAACGAGACCTGCGCCGGCTCGCCGATGGACCCATAGGCCACCAGGGCCGACACCGCCAGGGTCGCCAGGGTCAGGCCCTGGGTGAGTCCCTTGTTTTCCTGGCGGGCATAGAGATCCACGAACAGGATCACGCACGCCATCACCAACAGGATGATCTCGGGGACCAGAAGGGAGAAATCGACAGAAACCGAATCCATCATCACGTCTCGTTAGATTTTGGAGTGAGTGACATGCTGTACCAGATTGTCCACCGAGGCGTGCATGACCTCGAGGAGCGGATCGGGCCAGATACCCAATCCCAGCACGGCGATCGCCAGCAGGCCGAGGATGAGGAACTCGCGGGCGTTGAGATCGGTGAGCGCCGCCACCCGTTCGTTGCGCACCTCGCCAAAAAACACCCGCTTCACCATCCACAAGGTGTAGCCGGCACCGATGATCAATGTGGTGGCGGCAGCGAAGGAGATCCAGAAATTGGCCTTCATGGCACTGAGGATCACCATGAACTCGCCGACGAAACCAGACGTGCCCGGCAAACCGGTGTTGGCCATGGCGAACAACACTGCAAAGGCGGCGAACACCGGCATGACATTGGCCACGCCCCCGTACTCCTTGATGGAACGGGTGTGCATGCGGTCGTAGAGCACCCCGACACAGAGGAACAAGGCCCCGGAGATGAAACCGTGGGAGATCATCTGCACCATCGCCCCCTCGATACCCAAGGCGGCACCGCGCACCTGGCCGGTGGCCTCCATGATGTCGAACAGCAGGAAGAACCCCAGGGTGACGAAGCCCATGTGGGCGATGGAGGAATAAGCGATGAGTTTTTTCAGATCGTCCTGCACGAGGGCGACGAAGCCGATGTAGACGATGGCGATGAGCGAGAGCACGATCACCAGCCAGTCGAGGGTCATGCTGGCGTCCGGGGTGATGGGCAGAGAGAAGCGCACGAAGCCGTAGCCTCCCATCTTCAGCATGATCGCCGCCAGGATCACCGAACCGCCGGTGGGGGCCTCCACGTGGGCATCGGGCAACCAGGTATGTACCGGCCACATGGGGATCTTGACCGCAAAGGCGATGAGGAAGGCCAGGAAGATGAGAATCTGTTCGTGGAGATCCAGCGGCAACAGATGCAAGTCCAGGATCGCGAAGCTGCCCCCCTTGATGTACATGTAGATGAGAGCCACCAACATGAACACCGAGCCGAGGAAGGTGTAGAGGAAAAACTTGATGGTGGCGTAGATACGCCGCGGCCCACCCCAGATACCGATGATGATGAACATCGGGATCAGCATCGCTTCCCAGAAGACGTAGAAGAGAATGGAGTCCAGGGCCGAGAACACCCCCACCATCAGCCCCTCCATGATCAGGAAGGCCCCCATGTACTGGGCGGTCTTTTCCTTGATCACCTCCCAACCCGCCAGCACCACCAACAGAGTGGAGAAGGTGGTGAGCAGGATCAGCGGCATGGAGAAGCCGTCCACCCCCAGGTGGTAGTAGATGTTGAAGGTCTCCACCCACGGCACCCGTTCCACGAACTGCATGGTGGCGGTGGTGGTATCGAATTGGGTGTAGAGGGGTATGGAGAGCCACAAGGCCACCACCGAGAAGAACAGCGACAACCAACGGGCGCTGCCCGAGCCCTTGTTGCCGCCGACGGCGATGACGATCAACCCGCCCAGGACGGGAAGCCAGATGAGGAGGCTGAGAATCGGCAAATCGGAAGACATCCCTAGTTATACCTTTTTGTCAGATCAGGGCGAGGGTGAGCAACACGGCCAGGCCGATGATGATGGAAAAGGCGTAGTGGTAGAGATACCCGGTCTGCAGGTGGCGCAGACGCTGGGCGGAAAAGGCCACCACACGTGCAGTCCCGTTCACCAGGAAGCCATCGATGATCTTCAGGTCCGTCACCTTCCACAGGAAATTGCCCAGTTTGCGCGAACCATTGGCGAACACGGCCTCGTTGAAATCGTCGAAGCCGTACTTGCGGTCGAGGACGTTGTAGAGCCAGGCGAAGCGCGTCTTGGCCGCCGCGGCGATCCCGGGGCGGCGCATATAGATGAACCAGGCGCTGAAGACTCCGAGGGCAGCCAACCAGAAGG
>JALSHN010000020.1 GCA_026982215.1 Gammaproteobacteria bacterium | reverse complement strand
GACGGCAACTCTCGCCGCAATTGCATGCCCAGCAGCAGGGCGGCGCGCGCGGCCTCGTCACCGGCGGCCACGGCGAAGACATGGGGGGACTCGTCGCCACCCTTCACCCCGGCCTGTTCCATCAGCGCCACCACCCGCTCCATGCCGACGGCGAAGCCGCAGGCCGGAGTGGGGCGGCCACCCAATTGGGCCACCAGGCCGTCGTAACGACCGCCGGCGCACACCGTACCCTGGGCCCCCAGGGCCCCGGTGACCCATTCGAAGACAGTGCGGTTGTAGTAGTCCAACCCGCGCACCAGGCGGGGGTTGACGCGATAATCCACCCCGGCGGCCTGCAACAGGCTCTCCAATCGGGCAAAGTGCGCCCGCGAGTCGTCGTCCAAGTGATCCAGCAGCCGCGGCGCGGCCTCGACAAGCGGCTGCATCTCGGGATTCTTGCTGTCGAGAACCCGCAAGGGGTTGAGTTCCAGACGGCGGCGGCTGTCCTCGTCGAGGCGGTCGTAGTGGTCGCGCAGATAGGCCACCAACACTTCACGATAGGCCGCCCGCGCCTCGGGGCTGCCGAGGGTGTTGATCTCCAGGCGCACCAGCGGCGCGATTCCCAGGCGACGCCAGAATTCGGCCCCCATGAGAATCAGCTCGGCATCCACCTCGGGCCCGGCCAGGCCAAAGACCTCGGCACCGGTCTGGTAGAACTGACGGTAGCGCCCCTTTTGCGGCCGTTCGTGGCGGAACATGGGGCCGCCATACCACAGCCGCTGAACCCGGTTGTGGATCAGCCCGTGTTCCAGCGCGGCACGAACACAACCGGCGGTGCCCTCCGGACGCAGGGTGAGGCTGTCACCATTACGGTCCTCGAAGGTATACATCTCCTTCTCGACGATATCGGTGACCTCGCCGATGGAGCGGGCGAACAACTCGGTCCGTTCCACCAGCGGCAAGCGGATCTCCTGATAACCGTGACCTTCGAGGACTCGGCGCAGCACCGCCTCCAGCCGGTGCCAGAGGGGGATCTCCGCCGGGAGGATGTCGTGCATCCCCCGTACCGCTTGTAACGATTTACTCACACAGACCTCAGGGCGCTTCGTTGTCGAGGGGCTGGCCGACGAGGGGCCGCTCACCTTGCAGTTCCGACTGCTCGGGGGCGAGCGGTCGGCTCATGTTCCACCACCACAGCCCCACCAGTACCAGCAGCAGCACGATCAAGAGATAGGTGCTCCAGCGCACACCGGGGTGGCCGCCATCCACCTGCTCGCGCAGCGACACCCGTTTCAGGGGCGGGGGTTCGGGGTGGGCCAGGCGCTCGTAACCGGCCAACACCGGTTCCACCGGCAGATCCAACAGCTCGGCGTAACGACGCAGGAAACTACGGGCATAGATGGGCGCGGCGAAACGCTGGTAGTCGTCCCGCTCCACCGCGGCGATGTGTTCGGAAGAGACATCCAGTCGCAGGGCGGCCTCCTTCACCGCCAACCCCAAGGCCTCGCGTCGGCGGCGCAGGATCTCACCCAACGGCGTCTCGCCGGCCTGCAACAGGCGCAACAGCTCCTCGCGGCTGGCGGCCCCCTCTTCGGCCCCGTCCGCTCCAGAAGTGTCGGGCATTGCTTCGCTCATGGTGTGATGTCCTTTTCGCTTGGCTTCACCCGGGCCGCCTGGGGGCTGTCCGGGTAGTATTGCAACAATTCATTCTCCAGAGCCCGGGCCGCTGCCTCGTCCCCCAAGGCGCGCTCCACGTCCACCGCCAAGGCCAGTTCCGCGGGCGACAACCGGTCGTGGAGACGGGCGCGGCGCAGGTAACGGCGGGCCGCCGGAGCATCACCTCGCTCCCAGGCCAGTCGCGCCAACGCGGTCAAACTCGGGCGGCGCTCGGGTTCGAGGGCCAGCGCCTGTCTCAAGGCCGCCTCGGCCTGCCGCTCACGGCCGGCACGCAGGGCGCACAACCCCAGATTCTCCCATGCCGCCGCCGGAGTACGGTAGTCCGGCTCGCGCAAGGCGGCACGGAAATGGGCCTCGGCCTCCTCGACCCGCCCCTGGGCGCACAACAACACGCCATAATTGTTGTGCACTTCTCCGGCCAAGGCCAAGGCGGCGGGATCCACCTCTTCCCCCTCCAGCACCTCCAGCGCCCGGCGATAGGCGGCCTCGGCCCGATCGAAGTGACCCAGGGCTTGCTGACTGAGCCCCAGCACCATCAACACATCCACCCGTTCGGGCTGGAGCCGCTCGGCGCGACGCAGTTTGTCCACCGCTGTGGCATAGTCGCCTTGTTGGAAATAACCCACCCCGAGGCGGTAGTTGATGTCGGCCAGCTCGGCCCGCCGCTCGCCCATCCCGGCACAGCCCGCCAACGACGCCACCAGCAACAGTGACGCCAAGCCCCGCATGGCGCTCAAGCCGCCCCCTGCTGCCGCCCCAGGCGCCGGCTGCGACGGGTACGGTCTTGCACCCGACCGGCCAGTTGACCACAAGCGGCATCGATCTCCTGCCCCCGCGTCTTGCGGGTGATGGTGGTGATCCCCGCCTGGAGCAGGATCTCGCGGAAGCGATCGATCACCGCCTGGGGTGAACGACGATACGGCGCCCCCGGGAAGGGATTGAAAGGGATCAGATTGACCTTCGAGGGTACCCCGCGCAGCAGGCGCGCCAAGGCGCGGGCGTCTTCCTCGGAGTCGTTCACCCCATCGAGCATCACGTATTCGAAGGTGGTACGCGATCGACCGTCGGCGGTGTAGCGCTTGCAGGCCTCGATGAGCTCGGCGATGGGGTATTTCTTGTTGAGCGGCACCAGCCGATCGCGCAGATCGTCCCGCACGGCGTGAAGCGAGACGGCCAGGGCAATGCCGCCGGTGGCCTGGTGCAAACGGTCCAGCGCGGGGACCACCCCGGCGGTGCTCAGGGTCACCCGTCGCCGGGAGAGACCATAGGCGTGGTCGTCCAGCATCAGGGAGACGGCCCGGACCACGTTGTCGAAATTGAGCAACGGCTCCCCCATCCCCATGAGCACCACGTTGGTGATCACCCGCTCCTCCCGTGGCCGATTGCCCAACGCCCGGTTGGCCACCCACAATTGACCGATGATCTCATCCACAGTGAGGTTGCGGTTGTAACCCTGGCGGGCGGTGGCGCAAAAATCACAATTCAGGGTGCAACCCACCTGGGAAGAGACGCATAGGGTGCCCCGTCCCTCCTCGGGGATGAACACCGTCTCCACTGCATTGCCATCGGCCAGGCGCAACAGCCACTTGCGGGTACCGTCGGGATCCTCTCGATCCAATACCACCTCGGGGGGGCGGATCTCCGCCACCTCGGCCAGGCGGGCCCGCAAGGCCTTGGAGAGATTGGTCATCCCGGCGAAGTCATCCACCCCGAACTGGTAGATCCATTTCATCAATTGGGTGGCGCGAAACCGCTTCTCGCCCAATTGCAGGCAAAAGGCCTCCAGCCCCGCCTTGTCCAAGGCGAGGAGATTGACCCTCCCTTCCCCGGGCTCAGCGGGTGCGGGGGCAGATTTCGATGCTGGAGAAGAAATAGGCGATCTCCTGGGCGGCGGTTTCCGGGGCATCGGAGCCATGAACCGCATTCTCGTCGATACTGGACGCGAAATCGGCGCGGATGGTTCCCGGCGCCGCCTCCTTGGGATTGGTGGCTCCCATGATCTCACGGTTCTTGGCGATGGCATTTTCGCCTTCCAGCACCTGCACCATCACCGGACCGGAGGTCATGAACGCCACCAAATCCTTGAAGAAGGGGCGCTCACGGTGGACGGCATAGAAACCTTCCGCCTCTTCGCGGGTGAGATGCAACATCTTCGCCGCCACGATGCGCAGCCCGGCCTTTTCGAAACGGGCATAGATCTCGCCGATGTGGTTGTTGGCGACGGCATCGGGTTTGATGATGGACAAAGTGCGTTCGACGGCCATGTTTTTCCTCGTTGCGGGTCGATTTCTCAGGAAGGCGCGTATTTTAGGGCCTGCCCTGCGGGCGGGCAATCGAAGTTTCCTAAAGAATCTCCACAGGCGTTCGATGCCTCCCACATGCGAACGTCACGACCCACCCTCGGCCCGGCCTGGATCCTCCTTTTCTGGCTGGCGTTTTCCCCCGCCGCGGCCCCCGCCGAGGCGCCCCCCTATGTCTATGTGGATTACCAAGCAGCCCAGAAGGCCCTTGCCCACGCCCTGGCCGAAGGCAAACCCGCCCGTCTGATCACCACCCTGGAGACTCGCCCCCTCATCGCCCTGGGCATCGTCTTCGAACACCGCCGCCCCGCCCTGGCCGCCAAGCGCCATCTGCGGCGCGAAGGCATCGCCGCCTTTGTCCGCCGTTACCGCCACGGCGGCTGGATCGTCCATGCCGGCGCCCACGCCGATCCCCGGCTGAGCGCCCGCCGCCTGGCACGCCTGGAATCCTGGGGTTATCAGCGCATCGTCACTTTCCGGGTGATACGCCGCGTGCCCCTGCACCGGCTGGTCATCGACCCACGGCCCTCGCCTCCGCCGCCTCCACCGCTCCCTCCACCCGATCCCCCCCCATGGACACTGACCCACCACCTGGAACTCGAGGGCCAATGGCGGCGGTGGGACAACCGCTGGCAAGCGGAACAACGACTACGAGTGGGACTGGCCGCCGAGGGCCGGCGACACGGCTGGGACTGGCGCCTCGGCCTCGACGCCGACGGCTGGCGCGAGGCCGGAGGCGATCGCTGGCGACTCAGCCCGAACCAAAACTTCGTGCACCACCGCGGCGCCGACGGCGCATGGACCATCGGCTGGCAGATGCTGGACGACGCACTGGGGCGGATCCCGGTCTACGACCGCATCCACCGCCTCGATCTCACCCGCCCCCCGGATGAAGGAAACCTGCGCCCCCAACCGGCCTTGAGCTGGCGCCACGACACCCGCGCAGGCCGGCTGCGCCTCTCCTGGTCCCCCTGGTTCCGCCCGGCGCTGGACTACCTCCCCATGGGCCCTTGGAGCCCCATCGACACCGCATCCGGCCGCCTCCTCGGCCGCCGCGGCGACGCCACCCTGCGCGAGCTGGTGCGCCGAGGCCCCATCGCCACCGAACCCACACTCCACGGCGGCTTCTCCCTGCGGCTGGAACGCCGGCGGGGTCGCGTACGCCGCCTCTTCGCCGTGGACTATGCCCGCCCCAGCCTGCCCTATTACCGGGTGGACGACCGTCTCGCCGGACTGCTGGCCGACGGCCTCGACCTGAACACCGCCCTCGCCGTGACAGGTGGCCCGGCCCTACGCCCCGATCACCCGCCGGGATGGGCCCTGGGCTATCACGAGGGCGGGCGCGGCTGGTTCATCGAGAGCGCCCTGTGGAGCGACGTCCCCTACACCACCCCGGCCTACCGCGCCGGCCTCAGTCGCGCCCTGCGCTGGGCCGTGGGCTACGGGCCGATCCCGCGCGGCGGCGACCGCCTCCAGGTGACGCTTGAGGGACGGCACCTGACCACTGCCGAGGCGATACTCGACCGCCGCAACACCACTCGGGTGAAACTCGATCTCACACGCGCCCTCTCCTCCCGCGCCCGCACCCACAGCCGGCTGTGGCTCGGCCTCGACCGGGCCGAACTGATCCTCTCCAGCCGCCTTCAACTAAGGCTGTCGTCCCGGCAGTCCCTCACCCTGGGTGCCCGGGTATTCGCCGGCCAAGAAGACACCCTGGGCGGCTTCTATCGTCGCCGCAACCAACTGTTCATCCACTGGCAATACCGCGAACGGCCCTAAAACTCCAGCCAAACTGTCCGTAAAACAAGAAGAACATCTTTAAAAAGCCATCTTAACTTTTTGTATTTCAATCAACAAAGATGGGTCAAATTTTTGACTAATTCCAATTTGAGCCCCGCGGGCTCGATTGCAAAGAAGGCGGCCGTTTGGTAGATTCAGCTTTCGTTCAAGCGCGTGTGGCGGCGATGAAAACGATCGAGAAACTCCTCCTGTGGCTGCTCGCCCCGCTCGTCCTCGCCGGTTGCGGTGTGGCCGGCGGCCCTGGAGAAGCACCCACCGAGCCGGACACCACCCCACCCCGGATCACCCAGGTCCTGCCCGCCATGGGCACCACGGTGGAACCCGGCCAGGCCCGCATCGAGATCACCTTCAGCGAGGCCATCGACGAAGCCACGCTGACCGGCGCCCTCAGCGTCTCCGTGGGCGGTACACCCCATCCCGGCAGCTGGGACTACGACGCCGCCACCTTCACGGTCCGTTTTCAGCCGCAACAGCCCTTCGAGTTCAACCAGCTGGTCACCGTCACCGTCACCACCAACATCACCGACGTGGCCGGCAACCCCCTCGAGTCCGGCCGTAGCTGGAGTTTTCGCACCCCCCGCCTGTTCACCCTCGCGGTGCGCGGCAACGGGCTGACACCCGGCGTCACCCTGGAAATCAGCGAAGAAGAAAGCGGCCAGCGTATCGATCTCAGCGGCAACAATCGCCTCGGCTTCCCCCAAGCGCTGCGCGAGGGCAGCCGGTACCGGCTGCGCATCAGCCAGACCAACCTGCCGGCCGCCC
>JALSHN010000019.1 GCA_026982215.1 Gammaproteobacteria bacterium | reverse complement strand
TGTGCTCGTTCATGCCAGGACCTCCAACCGGTATTGCCCCAAGCCCATGCTGGTCTGCTTGCCGGCATGGAGCCATTGCCCCCACCACAGCAGCGGCCACCACGGGGCGAGCGGCGGGCCGGAAAGGGTCCAATGGCCGACGATGCCTCCCAGTTTCATCCGCGTGCCCTGGCGGTTGGAGTAGCGGCTCCAGTCACGCCAGTTGAGCCAGCGGTCGTGCTCGGTGTCACCGTCGATGGGGAGGTGAACCCGGGGGCGGGGCACCGGCTCGCCCCGGCCATAGAGCCATTCCAGATCGCGGATGCGGCCGTTCACGGCACCGACGAAGGTCGCCGGGTCGAGTTGTTCGGGACGCACCAGGCGGCCATGGCGCTTGAGCCGCAAGGGGGTCTGCAGGTGGAGCTTCACCCGCTCGGGCACGGGGGGGACAGGGTCATACACGGGATCCGACATCGCCCTCCCCTGCTCACGCCATGGCAGCCATTGTTCGCTGCCGGGCGGCTGCTCCCGCTCCACCGAGATCACTTCGAAGGGGATACGCCGCCGTCCGGCCCCGATACGGCCGGCCTGTTCCATGGCCACCACCAGATAAGGTAGAACGTTTTCCAACAATAAGGTGAGATGGAACTGGAACACAGCGCCACGCTCGAGCCGCTCCACCAATGGCAGTTCGAATTCGAGTACGTAGGGAGGCGGGGTGTGGGAAAAACGCCGCCGGGCGTCTTCGTCACCCGCCGGGGGCTGGAACAGACGGGCATAGGTACAATCCCTCTCCAGCGGACACCCCTGACAGGGACGTGCGCGGAACAGACAGACCGCCCTTTTGAGCCCGTGGCCGATGAGGCCGCGTACCAGGGAACCGGGATAGGCGGGCAACCGGATCGCTTCGGCGAAGCGCCAGCGTACCCGCAGCCGCGTCATCCTGAGGTCGAGCATGTCCTTCGGTCCTCCCTCTTGATTCACCGCCCCCATTCTCGCGGCCAGCCCTGTCGGCTGTCTGCCCCTGGCAAGCTTGCGGGGTGTCGGTGGGCCGACTCTGCTTTCCTGAATGGTCGGTCTTTCACGACAGGTTAATCTGACATCCACGCCAATGCCAGACACCTCCTCCAAAAGGGGTAGTTTCCGGCTCAGGGGATGGAAAACTTATGGTAAACGCGGGGGAGGCTCACGGGGTGAGCCTGGACGGGCGGGATTTTCCAGAGGCCAAAAAACAGGGCCAGGTGGCCGCATGCGCCACCAAAACCACATTAAATAAGATGTTTTTAGCCCTCTTGCAGCAGACGGCGGTAAAGCTTGAGGTCTTCCCAGGCCTTGCGCTTCTCCAGCGGGGAGCGCAGCAGATAGGCAGGATGATAGGTGACTACCACCGGGATGTCGCTGGGGCCGTAGCGATGGATCCGCCCGCGTAGTTTGCCGATGGGGGTGGTCACCTGCAGCAGGTTCTGGGCAGCGATGCGACCGACGGCGAGGATGGCCCGCGGGGCGACGAGCTCGATCTGGCGGGCCAGATAGGGGAAACAGGCGGCGACTTCTTCCGGGCGGGGGTCGCGGTTGTTGGGCGGGCGGCACTTGAGGATGTTGGCGATGTAACAGTTTTTCTGCCGCGAGAGGTCGATGGCGGCGAGCATGGCATCCAGAAGTTTGCCGGCCCGGCCGACGAAGGGCTCGCCTTGACGATCCTCGTCGGCCCCCGGTGCCTCCCCCACGATCATGGCATCGGCATCACGCGCCCCGACCCCGAACACCGTCTGGGTGCGGGTCTCAGCCAGATCGCAGGCGTGGCACTGGGCCACTCGTCGGGCCAACTCGTCCCAATCCAATCGGGTGATGTCATCCGTGGACTCGGCCTCACCCGGCGGGGGTGTGAGCAGCTCAGGGGAAGGCGCAGACTCCCCTGCGGCGGCGGGAGGCGTTGCGCCCGCCTGCGCGGCGGGCCTGGGTTGCACGGGATCGCGATTGAGGAGGGCTCGTTGAGAGCTGCCTTGTGTGGATGCGCCGCTTTGCGCCACGGCATCCCCGATCGCCGCTTGCCGAGACGGGCGATGACGCCGCACCCAGGGGGTGATGCCCAGGGCGTGAAGGATGCGGCGCCGGCGGGCGTCCATTCACACGTCGCCCAGCTGGGGATGGGCGCGCTCGGGGGGATGGGCCAGTTTGTTGAGGGCGTTGAGGTAGGCCTTGGCCGAGGCGATGACGATGTCGGTGTCCGCCCCTTGCCCCTGCACCAGGCGCCCTCCCCGCTCCAGGCGCACGGTAACCTCGCCCTGGGCATCGGTGCCACTGGTGATGGCGTTCACCGAGTAGAGTTTGAGTTCGGCACCGCTGTGGACGATGGCATCAATGGCTTTGAAGGCGGCATCCACCGGCCCGCCACCATCGGCCTCGGCCGCCTTTTCTTCCCCGTCCACCCACAGAGTGACGCTGGCATGAGGCGTCTCGCCGGTGTGGGAACAGACATGGAGACAGCTGAGGCGATAGCGCTCATTGATCTGCTCCAGGTCCACCTCGGTGACCAGCGCCTGGAGGTCTTCGTCGTAGATCTCGTGTTTCTTGTCCGCCAGCTCCTTGAAGCGGGCGAAGGCCTCATTGAGGGCCTCTTCGGAATCGAATTCGATCCCCAATTCCTTCAAACGGGTACGAAAGGCATTGCGCCCGGAGTGTTTCCCCAGGACGATGCGGTTGGCGCTCCAGCCCACGTCCTCGGCGCGCATGATCTCGTAGGTCTCGCGGCTCTTGAGCACCCCGTCTTGGTGGATGCCCGATTCGTGGGCGAAGGCGTTGGCACCGACGATGGCCTTGTTGGGCTGGACGGCGAAGCCGGTGATGGAGGACACCAGCCGCGAGGTAGGCACGATTTGAGTGGTGTCGATGTGGCTCACCGAGCAGGGGAACACGTCCCGGCGCACCTTGACCGCCATCACCACCTCTTCCAAAGCGGCATTGCCGGCCCGTTCTCCCAGGCCGTTGATGGTGCATTCCACTTGGCGGGCGCCGTTCAACACCGCGGAGAGGGAGTTGGCCACCGCCAGCCCCAAGTCGTTGTGGCAATGGACGGAGAACACCGCCTTGTGGGAATTGGGCACCCGCTCGATGAGGGTACGGATCAGTTCACCGAATTGGTGCGGCAGGTTGTAACCCACGGTGTCGGGGATGTTCACCGTGGTAGCGCCGGCATCGATCACCGCCTCCAACACCCGGCAGAGGAAATCCGGCTCAGAGCGGCCGGCGTCCTCCGGCGAGAACTCCACATCGTCGGTATAGCGGCGGGCGTGTTTCACCGCCGCCACCGCCTGTTCCACCACTTGATCGGGACTCATGCGCAGTTTCTGCGCCATGTGGATGGGTGAAGTGGCGATGAAGGTATGGATCCGGCGGCGGTGTGCCGGCGCCAGGGCCTCGCCGGCCCGGTCGATGTCTTTTTGCAGCGCACGCGAGAGCCCGCAGACGGTGCTGTTCTGCACCGCCTCGGCCACCGCGCGCACGGCCTCGAAATCACCCGGGCTGGCGATGGGAAAACCGGCCTCGATGACATCCACCCCCATGCGCTCCAGTGCACGGGCGATGCGAACCTTCTCTTCCCGGGTCATGGAGGCACCGGGACTCTGTTCGCCGTCGCGCAAGGTGGTGTCGAAAATGATCAAACGATCGCTCATGGTGGCTGCTCCGAAAAATGTCGCTGGATGATACCGAAGCCCGCCGGCGTGGGAAACGCCGCAGGGATTTCAATACGAATGGAGATGATTGTGAGGTGCTGTGCTCGTCTGCCCCTCAGGGCAGGAGCAGCCACGCACGGCCGGGAAGCCGACGAAAACGAAGAGACAATGTCAAGCAGGAAGGACGGATCATGGGGAAATCATAGCCCGATACCCGGGAGTTGCCAAGTGACTCCCTCACCCTCCCCGCACCTGACGCGCCCGCCGCAACAGCCACAGGGTGACTGCGATCCCCGAGAGGGTGTAACTGAGGGAGAGGAAGAACAGCACTTGGGGCGGATCCAGGGAAATGAAGACGAAAATCAGCACCACCGCGATCAGGGCCACGAAGGGGACCTTCCCCTTCAGGTCGATCTCTTTGAAGCTGTAGTAGCGCAGGTTGCTCACCATCAACAGCCCCGCCGCCAGGGTGACGATGAAGGCGAACACCCGCCAGTCTTCCCCGGCCACGCCATAGTCGTAACCCACCCACACCGTACTGCAGACCACGGCGGCGGCGGTGGGACTGGGCAGGCCTTGGAAGAAGCGTTTGTCGGCCACCGCGGCCTGGGTATTGAAACGGGCCAGACGCAAGGCGGCACCGGCGGCATAGACGAAGGCCGCCAGCCAACCGAGCTTGCCCAGGCCGGCGAGTGACCATTCATAGATGATGAGCGCCGGTGCCAGACCAAAGGAAACCATGTCCGAGAGAGAATCGTACTGCACCCCGAATTCGGTCTCGGTGTGGGTCAGCCGGGCCACGCGCCCGTCCAATCCGTCCAGCACCATGGCCACGAACACCCCGGCAGCGGCGTGTTCGAACTGCCCGCCCATGGCAGAGACGATGGCGTAGAAACCAAAGAATAAACAACCGGTGGTGAACAGGTTGGGCAGCAGATAGATACCGCGGCGGCGATGGGCCGGTTTGTCTTCTTTGTCTTCAGGAGACGGCATGACGACCCTCCAGCGTGGTCTCCACATCGAGGCGGCGATGGACGAACTCGGCCAGCACCGCTTCGCCGGCTCTGACCCGTTGACCAGGGCGCACCATCAGCCGCGAGGTCTTAGGGAGGTAAAGGGTGGAAAACGCCGGGAAGAGGGCGAAGCCGCAACGCTGTCCCTGCCCTATCCGTTCTCCCGGCTGCAATTCCATCCGCAGCAGTTTGTGTGACACGAGCGAGAGGGTCCACACCACGTCGTCGTCTTCGTCGGTGCGGATCCAGTAGGCGACGGTCTCCACCCGGCCGCCGCCACGCCGACGCCACGACCAGCGTTCCATCACCTTGCCCTCGATGGGGCTGCGCAGCGAGTGGACCCCGAGAATCCCCTGGCGCAACCGTAGACGACGGCTGTTCTCCCGCTCGAGGTAGGGATCACGCCCCTCCCCCAAGGAGCGCACCACCCCGTCCACCGGACTCACCACCCCCAGGGGGCGCGACGGAATCTGACGGATGGGATCACGACAGTAGAAGGCGACCAATGCCGTGAGCAGCAACAGCGGCAAGGCCTCCACCAGGCCCACCACCCACCCGAAAACGCCCGCCGAGGCCAGGAGCACGAACAACACGCCCCAGCCCTCGCGGGCGATGTAAGGATGACGATAACTGCTGGCCACGGCCTTGCCGTGCCCGAGCTCAGTTCTTGCTCTTGTCCACGATCTTGTTGGCCTTGATCCAAGGCATCATCTCGCGCAGCCGCTCACCCACCTGCTCGATGGGATGCTCGCGTCCCAGGCGACGCTTGGCCTTGAGCGTGGGGGCGCCGGCCTGGTTCTCCAGAATGAACTCGCGGGCAAATTCGCCATTCTGGATCTCGGTGAGGATACGCTTCATTTCCTTCTTGGTCTCCTCGGTGATCACCCGCGGCCCTCGGGTGAGGTCACCGTACTCGGCGGTGTTGGAGATGGAATAGCGCATGTTGGCGATCCCGCCCTCGTACATCAGATCGACGATGAGTTTGAGCTCGTGGAGGCATTCGAAATAGGCCATCTCGGGGGAGTAGCCGGCCTCCACCAGGGTCTCGAAACCGGCCTGGACCAGGGCGGTGGTCCCGCCGCAGAGCACCGCTTGTTCACCGAAGAGGTCGGTCTCGGTCTCTTCGCGGAAGGTGGTCTCGATGATACCGGCGCGGCCACCGCCGTTGGCGGAGGCATAGGAGAGGGCGATCTGTTTGGCCTGACCGGAGGCATCCTGATAAACGGCGATCAGGGAGGGCACGCCGCCGCCCTGGGTATAGGTGGAGCGCACCAAATGGCCGGGCCCCTTGGGTGCGATCATAATCACGTCCAGGTCGGCCCGCGGCTCGATCTGGCCGTAATGAATGTTGAAACCGTGGGCGAAGGCCAAGGCCGCCCCCTGGCGGATGTTGGGCTCGATCTGTTCCCGATAGAGGCGGGCCTGATGTTCGTCGGGGGCGAGGATCATCACCACATCGGCCTCGCGCACCGCCTCGGGGATGTCCTTGACGGTGAGGCCGGCGGCCTCGGCCTTGGCCACCGAGGCGGAACCGGGACGCAACCCCACGATCACCGAGACGCCGGAGTCCTTGAGGTTGTTGGCATGGGCATGGCCCTGGGATCCGTAGCCGATGATGGCCACCGTCTTGCTCTGGATGATGGACAGGTCGGCGTCTTTGTCATAGTAGACTTGCATCCGTGGTTCCCCTTTTACTTTTTCAATCGACAAGGCCGCGTGGGGTGAGACACGCGGCCAACTTATTCTCGAGTACTGGTCTGTTCAGGCCTTGAGGCTGCGCTCCCCACGGGCAATGCCGGTGGAGCCGGAGCGCACCACCTCCAGGATGGCGGCATCCGGCAGGGCCTGGAGAAAGGCATCCAGTTT
>JALSHN010000018.1 GCA_026982215.1 Gammaproteobacteria bacterium | reverse complement strand
GCGCCCGGGGCAGTTGCCGTCGGCGGCGCCGGGAGACCGGGTTGTAGAGGCAGACGACGAAGTCCCCCATCGCCGCCGCCTGTAGCCGCCGTTCGATCACCGGCCAGGGGGTGAGCAGGTCGGACAGTGAGACGAAGCAGAAATCGTGCCCCAGGGGGGCACCCAGGCGGGCAGCGGCGAGCTGGGCGGCGCTGATGCCGGGGACGATCTCCACCGCGACCCCCTGCCCCCGCCCTTCCCGGTCCATGAGTTCCAGCACCAAGCTGGCCAGGGCGTAGATGCCCGGATCACCGCTGCACACCAGCGCCGTGGGTGTGCCGCCCTCGGCCAGCCGCAGGGCCAGACGGGCGCGCTCACTCTCCTGCCCCAGGGGCAGCGCGTGGCGGCGCTTGCCCTCGGCCAGGGGCCCCAGCAGGTCCAGATAGAGCCCGTATCCCACCACCGCCTCCACCCGCTCCAGGGCGTCGCGGGCGGCGGGGAGCAGGTAGGCCGGATCACCCGGGCCGGTACCGATGACGTACAGCTCGCTCATTTCTCCTCCGGTCGGGCCAGGGCCACGGTGGCCTGCTGGCTCTTGATCTTTTCCACCACCAGCCGGGCCGGGGCGGCCGCATGGTCCTCGGCGCAGGCCAGGGCCGCGGCCTCGGCCACCCCGGGACAGCCCACCGCCGCCGCCACCACCGGCGAGGGGTTGGCCAGCCGGGGGCCGAGGGCCTCCAGGCGCGCCGCCGGATAGGTCACCAAGGGCAGGCCCAGGCGGGCGGCCAAGGCGCGCAGGCCGGGCTCGTCGGCCTTGAGGTCGAGGCTGGCCAGGGCGGTGAGTTCATCCTCACGCCAACCGGCCCGCTCCAGGGCTTGGTTCAACAAGGCCTGGAGATGGGCGACACCGGTGCCCCGGGCACACCCCATGCCGGCCACCCGCGCGGGACGGAGATAGGGTCGGTTGCTGGTGATCACCGCCTCGCTGTCGATCCCTCGGGCCCGCAGCGCCTGAGCCGTCTCCCAGGCCCAGGCGTTGGCGCCGCCCTCATGCCCGGAGAGCAGGGCCACCACATGGCGCCCGGCCTCGTCCAGCACCAACACCGGCGGATCACGGTGTTTGTCACCCAGCACCGGGGCCAGTACCCGCACCACGATCCCACTGCTCATGATGCAGGCCAGGGGGCGTCCCTCAGCAAAGGCCGTCTGCAGGGTCTCGGCAAAGGGAACGGGGCGATGGTGGTGGACCGCCGCGGGCCACAGGGTGCCCAGCGTCTCGGCCAGCCGTGCCCCTGCATCGGTGAGACTGACGATCACCGGCCTCATGGGCAGCCCCGGCTGACCAAGAACAAGGAAAAATACGGCCCCGGCCCCGGGGGCAAGCCTTCCACCGGCAACAATTGCTGTGCCTCCCCTCCCACTTCCTGGCAATACCAGGCCTCGGCGGCACGGCCGCTGTCATGGATCAGGCGGGTCACCGCCTCACGATGCCGGCCGGCCTTGAGGATCACCACGGTGTCGAAGGCCGCCAGCGCAGCCCGCAGCCGTTCCTCACCGACACCGGCCGGAATCACCGCCAGGCTCTGATCCTGACAGGCCAGCGGGCGACCCAGGGCGGCGGCCGCCGCCGACAGGGCACTCACCCCTGGGATCACCCGCACTGGGAAACGTCCCTGCAAGCGCCGTTGAAGGTAGATGAAACTGCCGTAAAACAGCGGATCACCCTCGCACAGCAGCGCCACCGATCGCCCCTGCTGCAACTCGCCGGCCAGTGTCTCGGCCATCCCGGCATAGGCGGCCTCGGCCTCGGCACGCGAGGCCATGGGGACGGCAAACACCCGAGGCCGGCACGCCGGCGGCAGATGAGGGCGGGCGATCTCCACGGCCCGGGAGGGGCGATCCGGGGCGGCGATGGCAGCGACCACCGCCACTTCCTGGAGCAGCCGTATCGCCCGCAGGGTGAGCAGATCGTCCCCACCCGGCCCCACGCCCACCCCGTAGAGCACGCTCATGGCTTCACCAGCCGCAGCAAGCGCACTGGCAGGGCGGGCCGCATCAGCAGCCGTCCCCCCAGTTCTGCCCCTTCCGCGGTGGCGATCTCCTGCCACTGGGGACGGCGTCCGCGGGCGAAACGCAACAATTCGGCCCGGCTCTCTTCGGTGACCGCCACCGCCACCAGCCGCCCCCCCGGGGAGAGCCGCTCCCAACAGACCGCCAGGATCTCGGGCAACCGATCACCCCCACCCCCCACGAATACCGCCTGGGGCCGGGGCAGTCCGTCCAAGGCCTCGGGGGCGCGTCCCAGATGGGCGTGGAGATTGTCCACCACCCCGAATCGACTGCGGTTCTCCTCCAGAGCGGCGAGCCGATGGGATCGGCACTCCAGAGCATGGACCACGCTCCCGGGACACCAGCGGGCCCACTCCACCGCCAGCGCCCCGCAACCGGCGCCCACGTCCCAGCCCACCTCGCCGGCACGCGGCGCCAGCCAGGAAAGGGCGGCGAGCCGTACCAGGCGCTTGCTGATCATCGCCCCCGAGTCTTCCGCCGCGGTCGCGAATACCCCATCGTCCCAGCCGGGGAACTCGGGCAACACCCCGCCGGTACCGGCGGTCTCCACCAAGGTGATGTGCAAGGGATGGACGACCGGGACCTCTTCATCCAGCAAATCGATGACACTGAAATGCCGCACCCGCTCCGCCGGTCCGCCCAGGTCCTCGCAGACATGGATCGAGGATTGCTCCAACCGCGCCGCCGCCAGCTCCCGGGCCACCGCGGCGGGATGGCTGTCGTCATCGGTCAACAGGGCATAACGGCGATTGACCTGCAAGCAGGCGCGCCAACGGACCAGGGGGCGGCCATGGAGGCTCACCACCTCCACCTCGTCCCACGGCCAGCCCAGGCGGGCGCAGGCCGCCGCCACGGCACTGATGCCCGGATAAAACAGCAACGCCTCCCGGGGCAGGTGACGCAACAGCCAGCGGCCGATGCCGTAGAACAACGGATCCCCCGAGGCCAGCAACGCCAGGGGGGCATCTGCCAGCGCCGGCAAGCGTTCGGCCAAGGCCGACAAGGGTCGGGGCCAATCCAAGCGCTGTTGGTCCGGGGCAAGCAGGGGAGCGAAACGGGGTTCGGCGATCACCCGCCGTGCCTGGGTCAGGGCCGCCCGGGCACTGGGGGTGAGCTCGCCCACCCCGGCACCGATCACCGCGATGGGGGGCCCATCCCAGGGGATCTTTTCACTCACTCCGCCACCCCCGCCGCCATCCGGGCGATGGCATTGAGGGCGGCGCAGGCCAGGGCACTGCCCCCCACCCGCCCCCGCAGGGCGATGAGCGGCAAGCCGCTGTCTCGAGCGTATTCCAGCGCCGCCTCCTTGGACTCGGCGGCGCCGATGAACCCCACCGGCATGGCGATCACCAAGGCCGGCTTGGCGGCCCCGGCCTGCAGCCGCTCCAGCAGCCGAAACAGCGCCGTGGGGGCATTGCCCACCACCACCACCGCCCCCTGGGTCTCCCATTGGTCCACGGCGGTCATGCTCCGGGTCCACCCCCGCGCGCGTGCCGACTCGGCGACACCGGGGTCATGGAGATGGCAGAGAAGCGGGTTGCCAGCGAGGAAACGGCGGCTGAGGCCGTGACGCACCATCTCCACGTCGCAGAGAACCGCCGCCCCGCGCCCCAGGGCCTGCCTGCCGGCAGTCACCGGGTCGTGGACCCATGTCAGCCGTTCCACCACCGCCGGATCACCGCAGGCGTGCACCAAGCGCCGGGCCACCCGGGCCATGCCCGGCTCCCACCCGGTCAGCGCCACCGCCGCGTCGATGGCAGCGAAGGAGGCGGCCTCGATGGCGGCCGGGTCACGGAGATAGTCGTACCCGCTCATTCCTCGTGGGGATGGAGGTGGTGATGATGATGGTGATGATGTCCATGGCCGTCGACACCGGCCCCACGCACATGGAAATGGTGCCCCACCTGGGGCTCACCCTGATGGGCCTCGAAGCCGACGATCCGCTCCCGGTACTGGCACAGCAGACAGTTCATCACCCCACTGCCCTCCTCGGCCTGGCGCACCCGTTCGGCCAGGGCCTCGATCACCTCATCGGCATCGTCCAGGTAATGAGCCTTGGCCAGGGCCAGCTCGGGATGAGCGGCAGCGAACTCGTCGGCCTGACGATAGATCTTCTTCACCAATCGGCCGGTGAACAGGAAATACGGAAAGACGATCATCCGGGAAAACCCCAGCCCCCGGGCGCGCTCCAAGGTCTCTGCCAGTAATGGCCGGGTGACACCGATGTAACAGGTCTCGGTCCAGCCGAACCCCATGCCTTCCCACAGCATGCGGGCGATCTTGGCCACATTGCCGTTGGCATCGGGATCGGAGGCCCCCCGCCCCACCACGATCAACAAGGTCTCCTCACGCCGCCCCGGGGGCAAGCGGCCTTCGGCGGCCTCGATGCGCGCCGCGGCCAGGCGCAGCAAGGCGGCATCCACCCCCAGCTCCGCCCCGTAACGCAGTTCCAATTCCGGATGCATCGCCGCCAGGGTATTGAGCTCGAAGGGAACGTCGTTCTTGGCGTGACGGGCGGCCATCAACATCCCCGGCACCGCGGTGATCCGCCGCGCCCCCCGCTCGATCAGGGTCTGTATGCCCTCTTCGATGGTAGGGCGGGCGAATTCCAGAAAACCGATCTCACAGAGGCGGTCGGGAAAACGGTCACGAAGGTGGCCGGCCAGACGCAGAAACTCCGCCACCCCTTCCGGGTCGCGGGAACCGTGGCCGACGATAAGCAAGGCGGGCGGGTTTGCCGATTCCATGGTCGCTCCAATAAAGTGGGCGTCACATTGTACCCCCAACCCGGAGCACGCCCACCATGAAACCCTTGCCCGACGACGTCCGACCCCACCGCGAAACCCCGGTCTTCGACCAAGACAGCGTTCCCCCCGGCCTGCTGGGGCGCCACACCACCGCCGAGGGGGTATGGGGACTGATCGAGGTGTTGGAGGGCCGGCTGCGCTACCGCATCCTCGAACCCGAAGTGGAAGAACACCTGCTGGAACCGGGACGCCCCGGGGTGGTGGAACCCCAGGTCCCCCATCAGGTGGAACTGCTGGGGCCGGTGCGCTTCCGGGTGGTTTTTCACCGTCACCCGGACGATCAAGGCACCTCGTAGGCCCCCACG
Source organism: Gammaproteobacteria bacterium (assembly GCA_026982215.1). Lineage (GTDB taxonomy): Bacteria > Pseudomonadota > Gammaproteobacteria > S012-40 > S012-40 > S140-43. The sequence continues at coordinate 1,375 of JALSHN010000018.1, read as the reverse complement.
TCCCAGGCCGGACCTTTCATCACCCGCGGCACGACCACGGCTTCCCCCACCGGCTGCCAGGCAGGCTGCGGCAGATCTGCCGGAAGAACGACCGCGGCATCCACCGCCCGCCCTCCCGGCACGGGTCGATAATCGCCACCGGGGGCATCCACCACATCCTGGTCCGAGGCCATCAGGTTACCGCCCTCATCCACCGGCACTCCCTCACCGAAAAATCGCCGTGCCGGCCCAAGAAACAGATTATTGAACAGGCGCATCGCCTCGATCCCGCCGGCCACCGCGAAAAACGCCTCGCCGCCGAAGGCGTTGCGATTGACCAAGGTGTTGTGCACCAAAATCAGCCGATGGCGGCGGCCGTCGTTCGCCAGCCCTTCCGCACCGAAAGCGAGCAACACCGGATTGTCTGCCTGGGGGCCCTTCTGCAACAGGCTGCCCACCACCAACACCTCACCACCGTCGGGAACGTCCAAGGCATAACTGGATGACCCCTCCGCGCCGTCGGCGAGAATGGAATACCACAACTCGGTGCGACGGGCGCGGCTCTTGATCTGGTGACCGATCCGTGCCCCCACCGCGGCACTGGCATAGACCACCACCGAATCGCTCCCCTCCACCAGGTAGAGATTGTGGGTTCTCCCGTCCCCGGCGCCATTTCCCACGAAACGGCTGAATTCGATGCGCAGATCGTTGGCCGAGCCCATCAACCCATTTTCATTGTCGACGAATTCGCTCCCACACACGCTCACCCGCCGCGCCGAAGGCTCCAAGCGGATACCAGCGGCATTCCCGCCATCGGGCAGATGGGCACCGCGAAAGCGGATTCCCTCCACCCGCACGTCCTCTCCGGCGATCACCCAAATGGCCTTACCATTGGCACCATCCTCCCCCAGGCGATATTCGATGGGCGAGGCCGCCTCCAGCTCCACCGTCCCCCCCACCGCCCGCAACACCAACCCCGACTGGCGCCACACGGCGATGTCGTCCACGTAACGCCCCGCAGCGATCTCCACCACCGTCCCCCCTTCCACAGCACGGGCCGCCTCGGCGGGGATGTCAAACTCCCCTCCCGGACCCACCCGCACCACCCGCGGCGGCGGCACGGGGAAATCCACCCCCTCCCCACCCAACGTCACCTCACCCTGCCAGCGCCGTTTGTCACCACGCCACAATTCCAGGTGATAACGCCCCGGCGACAGCCCCTCGAAACGATAACCATAGCGACAGGGTTCATCCATCGTCACCGGGACCTCTGCCAGTGGTGCCCCCGAATCGTCCTCGGCCGCAAACACCCGCATCCGCAACGGCTGCGATCCCGTGACCCAATACCCATCCACCCGCCCACCGATCACCCCTACGCCGACCGACAGCGGCGGAC
>JALSHN010000017.1 GCA_026982215.1 Gammaproteobacteria bacterium | reverse complement strand
GGCCGACCCGCGTCGCTTGGGAATAACAACCATCCAATACTTGGAGGAGTGAGATGTCCGCTGCCGATATCATCAAGACCATCAGCGAAAAAGAAGTGAAGTTCGTCGATTTCCGGTTCACCGATACCCGGGGCAAGGAACAGCACGTCACCGTGCCCGCCCATCAGGTGGACGAAGACATGCTCAACGACGGCAAGATGTTCGACGGCTCCTCCATCGCCGGATGGAAGGGCATCCAGGAGTCGGACATGATCCTCATGCCCGACCATGGCACCGCGGTGATGGATCCCTTCGCCGAAGAGAACACCCTGATCATCCGTTGCGACGTCATCGAGCCCAGCACCATGCAGGGTTACGAGCGTGACCCCCGCTCGGTGGCCAAGCGCGCCGAGGCCTACATGCAGTCCATCGGCATCGCCGACACCGCCTTCTTCGGTCCCGAGCCGGAATTCTTCGTCCTCGACGACGTCCGCTGGGGGGTGGACATCAGCGGTGCCTTCTACAAGGTGGACTCCGAAGAGGCCAGCTGGAACACCGAGAAGGTCTTCGAAGGCGGCAACCTCGGTCATCGTCCCAAGCTCAAGGGCGGTTACTTCCCCGTGCCCCCGGTGGACTCCCTCAACGACATCCGTGCCGCCATGGCACTGGCGATGGAGGAAATGGGCCTGGTGGTGGAGGTGCACCATCACGAAGTGGCCACCGCCGGCCAATGTGAGATCGGCACCCGCTTCAACACCCTGGTGAAGAAGGCCGACGAGCTGCAGATTCTCAAATACTGTGTCCACAACGTCGCCTACGCCTACGGCAAGACCGCCACCTTCATGCCCAAGCCGCTGGTGGGTGACAACGGCAACGGCATGCACTGCCACCAGTCCATCTCCAAGGGTGGCGAGAACCTGTTTGCCGGTGACGGCTATGCCGGCCTCTCCGAGACCGCGCTGTACTACATCGGCGGCATCATCAAGCACGCCCGGGCGTTGAACGCCTTCACCAACGCCTCCACCAACTCCTACAAGCGCTTGGTGCCCGGCTTCGAGGCCCCGGTGATGCTGGCCTACTCCGCCCGCAACCGTTCCGCCTCCATCCGCGTGCCCTACGTCTCCAGCCCCAAGGCGCGTCGCATCGAGGTGCGCTTCCCCGATCCCACCGCCAACCCCTACCTGGCCTTCGCCGCCATGCTGATGGCTGGCCTCGACGGGATCCAGAACAAGATCCATCCGGGCGAGGCGATGGACAAGAACCTCTACGACCTGCCCCCCGAAGAGGCCGCCGGGATCCCCACGGTGTGCTCCTCGCTGGAGCAGGCCCTGGAGGCATTGGACAAGGATCGCGCCTTCCTCACCGCCGGTGGGGTGTTCACCGACGGTCTCATCGACGGCTACATCGAGCTGAAGATGGAAGAGGTGCAGCAGTTGAACATGACCACCCATCCGGTGGAGTTCGACCTCTACTACAGCGTCTGATCCTGGACGTTGGACCCTCCCGGGCGCGCCCTGGTGGCGCGCCTTTTTTGTGCCTGTCTAAACTGGGGTGGAATACCGTTTTTCAGTAATTCTCCCTGGTCGCCGACAAGCCGGGAAACGCCATCTAAGGGCTGGAGCCATGAAAACCCTGGGAGTGCTGCTGATCTTGTCGCTGACGATGACGGTGGAGGCCGAGGCCGCCTTGTACCGCTATGTGGACGAGCAGGGCAACGTGGTCTACACCGACCGCCCCGTTCCTGGCGCCGAGCCGGTCTCGCCGGGGGCCATCACCGTCATCCCCACCACACCCAAGACCCAAGTGGAGATCGAGCTCGCTCCCCCCCAGTCTCCCCCCGTCTCTGCTAAGGAAGACACGGGATCGGTGGACTATCGGCTGCGCATCGTCAGGCCTCGTCCCGATCAAGGGGTGCGGGCCAACGACGGCCGGGTCCCGGTGGAGGTTCGGGTGGAACCGAAGCCCAAGGCAGCTAGCTCATTGGTCTATCAAGCCTATCTGGACGGGCAGCCCTATGGTGATCCCAGTCGGACTCTCCAGTGGATCCTGGAAGGTGTTCCCCGGGGGACACACACCTTGACGGTGGCCATGTTGGACGAAAAGGGCCGAGAACTGGCCCGTAGCCCTGCCATTACCTTCCATGTCCTGCGGGTCTCGCGTCTGATCCGCCCCCGTTGATGCACCAATTTGGTGCAACCAGGACGCCCGCCGGCGGTCTCAAACAGAAGAAAATCCCCGTCACAACGGCCTTTTCACCCTCGTGACGACATGGCTTGCTTATTGCTGATCCTGACACATGGACTTGTCCGCCATCGACAACCTCCATCGCCGAATCCTGGAATCGCAGAGCACCCCACTGCTGGTGGTGGACCATGACGAGCGGCTGTGCTACCTCAATCCAGCGGCGGAAGACCTATTCGCCGTCAGCGCCCGGCGGGTGATCCAAGTCCCGTTAGGGGAACTGATTCCCGGTGACCGCCAGCTGCACGCCGCCATCCGCCGGACCCGCGAAGGCAACGCCCCGGTGGTCCAGCGTGACATCACCCTCCCCCATGCCCAAGGTGAGCTGGTGGCCGACCTGTTCCTCTCCCCTATGGATGACGGTTCCGGTCGGGTGATCGTCGAACTGGCCCGTCGTGACCTGGTGGCCCGCGCCGACCGCGATGCCCGTCTGATGGAACAACAAGCGGTGTTGGACAAACTGCTGCGGGGCCTGGCCCACGAGATCAAAAACCCCCTGGGCGGACTGCGTGGAGCGGCGCAACTCCTGGAGAGGGAACTGCCCGAGGCCGCATTGCGCGAATACACCGGGGTGATCATCCGTGAGGCCGACCGGCTCCAGGCGCTGGTGGATCAGATCCTCGGCCCCCGGGGCGGGTTGCGCCGCCGAGTGCTCAACATCCATGAAGTGGTGGAACACGTCCACACCCTGGTGCGGCTGGACTTGCCTCCCGGCGTCTCCTTGGAGCGGGACTATGACCCCAGCCTGCCCGAGCTCCTGGGAGACCGTGACCTGCTCATCCAGGCCCTGCTCAACGTGGTGCGCAATGCCGTGGAAGCGGTGGATGGCAAAGGGCGGATCGTGCTGCGGACCCGGGCGGTGCGTCACGTGGCGGTGGGTGGGCGCACCCTGCGCCTGGCGGTCCGCCTGGAAGTGGAGGACGATGGCCCCGGAGTGCCCGAGGCCATCCGTGACGAGATCTTCTTCCCCATGGTCACCGGGCGGGCCGAGGGTTGTGGACTGGGCCTGTCCATCGCCCAATCGGCAGTCAACCGCCATGGGGGACTGGTGCAGTTCGAGAGCGCCCCCGGGCGCACGGTATTCGCCATCATCCTGCCGCTGGAACAGCCTGAAGAGGTAGAGGGAGAACACGCCCCATGAGGGAAAGCGATCGCCAGATCTGGGTCGTGGACGACGACCGCTCCATTCGCTGGGTGTTGGAAAAGGCCCTCGGCCGGGCCGGCTTCAAGGTGCGCAGCTTCGAGCGCGCCCAAGAGGCCCTGGCGCTGTTGCAGCACGGTGAACGGCCCCAGGCCCTGCTCACCGACATCCGCATGCCCGGGATGGACGGCCTCAGCCTGCTCAAGCGGGTACATCATCATGACCAGAGCCTGCCGGTGATCGTCATCACCGCCCATTCCGACCTGGACAGCGCCGTCTCCGCCTACCAGGGCGGGGCCTTCGAATACCTGCCCAAACCCTTCGACATCGACGAGGCCGTCTCACTGGTGGAACGTGCGGTGGCGAGCAGCCATGGTCGCGGCGGTCCGGTGAGCCGGGAACCGGTGCCGGAGATCATCGGCGAATCACCGGCGATGCAGGAGGTATTCCGTGCCATCGGCCGCCTGTCGCGCTCCCATGTGAGCGTACTCATCAACGGCGAGTCGGGAACCGGCAAGGAACTGGTGGCCCGGGCGCTGCACCGCCACAGCCCGCGGGCCGATCGCCCCTTCATCGCCTTGAACACCGCCGCCATCCCCAAGGACCTGTTGGAATCGGAACTCTTCGGCCACGAAAAGGGGGCCTTCACCGGTGCCCAGAGCCAGCGGCGCGGACGTTTCGAGCAGGCCGACGGCGGCACCCTGTTCCTCGACGAGATCGGCGACATGCCCGCCGAACTGCAGACTCGTCTGCTGCGGGTGCTGGCCGAAGGGGAGTTCTATCGGGTGGGGGGACACGAGCCAGTGCGGGTGGATGTCCGCGTGATCGCCGCCACCCACCAGAACCTGGAAGAACGGGTGCGCGCCGGCCTGTTCCGCGAGGACCTGTTCCACCGCCTCAACGTCATCCGCCTGCGCCTGCCTCCCTTGCGCGAGCGCCGTGAGGACATCCCCCTGCTCATGCGCCACTTCCTCGCCCAGACCGCCGAGGAACTCAAGGTGGAACCGAAGGTACTCACCCCCGAGGTGGAGCGCCATCTCCAGAGCCTCCCGTGGCCGGGGAACGTGCGCCAACTGGAGAACCTCTCCCGATGGTTGACAGTGATGGCGGTGGGGCGCGAGGTCCGTCTTCCCGACCTGCCCCTGGAGCTGCGTCAACATGAAGCACCCGGCGACACCCGGCTGACGGGCGAGGGCGGCGACTGGCAAGAGAGTCTGCGCCACTGGGCCGAGAAACGGCTGGCCCGGGGCGAGGACGGTCTGCTGGACCGGGTGATCCCGACGGTGGAACGGATCCTCATCGAGAGCGCCCTGGAGCGCAGCGGCGGACGCCGCCAAGAGGCCGCCCGCCTGCTCGGCTGGGGGCGCAACACCCTCACCCGCAAACTCAAAGAGCTGGGACTGGAAGAAAAGAACAGCGGTTGAGCCGGGAAAGGCCTCAGCCGCAACCGGCCACGGCCTCGGGCAACCGCAGACTGCCAGTGAGCTGAGCCACCTCGGGGATCTGGTGGCGATCGAGATACGCCAGGATGCCTTGGTTGATCTTGGTCACCAGCAAGGGATCGTAGAACAGGCCCGTGCCCACCCCCACCGCCGTCGCCCCGGCGATGAGGAACTCCACGGCATCCTCGGCGCTGGCCACGCCCCCCTGGCCAATGATGGGAATATCGTGGGGGCGGCATACCTGAAACACCTGATGCACCTTGAGCAGAGCCACCGGCTTGATCGCCGGGCCGGAGAGCCCGCCCTGGACATTGCCCAGCACCGGGGTGCGCTCCTCGATGTCGATGGCCATCCCCATCAGGGTGTTGATCACCGCGAAGGCGTCCGTCCCCGCCTCGATACAGCGGCGGGCGTTCTCGGCGATGTCGGTCTGATTGGGCGAGAGCTTGGTGATCAGCGGCTTGTCCGTGGCCCGTCGGCAGGCCTCCACCACCCGGGCGGACATGTCCGGATCGTTGCCGAAGGCCACCCCCCCCTCCTTGACGTTGGGGCAGGAGATGTTGATCTCGATGGCGTCGATGGGGGAGTCGTCGAACAGCCGGGTCACCGCCTCGTATTCCTCCACGGTAGAACCGGAAACGTTGGCGATGTAGCGGGTCTCGGAGAAGTCCAGGCGGGGCAGGATGTGCTTCACCACATACTCCGCCCCGGGATTTTGCAGGCCGATGGCGTTGAGCATCCCCGCCGGGGTCTCGCATACTCGATGTGGCGCGTTGCCCAGCCGGGGCTCCAGGGTGGTGCCCTTGAGACACACCGCCCCCACCTCGCGGGGATCGAAGCCCTCGATGCGGGTGTATTCCTCGCCGAAACCCACACAACCGGAGAGCAGCACCGTGGGAGAGGCGAGTCTCAGTCCACAGAGCTCGACAGGGAGGCGCCGGCGTTGTTCGTCATCGAGGATCGGTTTCACGGCAATTCGCCTTTGACAGGAAACGGCGCTGCGCGCACCATGCCCGCAGCTCGAGGGGACCAATGATACCGTAGCTGCGATTCCCGCTCATGTTTCATGTGATTCTCTATCAGCCCGAGATCCCTCCCAACACCGGCAATGTGATTCGCCTGTGCGCCAACACCGGTGCCCACTTGCACCTGATCCGCCCGCTGGGATTCGAGTTGGACGATGCCCGCCTGCGCCGGGCCGGGCTGGACTACCGGGAATGGGCCGAGGTGGTGGTCCACGAGGATCTGGAGGCCTGTCGGCGGGTATTACCGTCGGAGACTCGCATCTTCGCCCTCACCACCCGCGGTGGGTATTCTTTGTTTTCACAGCGCTTCCACGCCGGCGATGCCTTTCTCTTCGGCCCGGAGACCCGGGGCCTGCCCGACTCGCTACTGGCCGCCTTGCCCGAATCCCGCTGGCTGCGCCTGCCCATGCGGCCCCATTCCCGCAGCCTCAATCTCTCCAACGCTTGCGCGGTGACCGTCTACGAGGCCTGGCGCCAGCTTGGTTTCCCTGGCGGCGGTTGATTCAGGTGGGAGGGACCAAGGCCTCGGGCTTCAAGGTGCGGGTGAGCAGCCGACGCACCGCTTCATGGGGATCCTCGCCCTCATGGAGCACCCGGAACACCTGTTCGGTGATCGGCATCTCCACCCCGCGTTCTTCGGCCAGGGCATGGATCTCCCGGGCCGCTTCCACCCCCTCGGTGAGCGCCCCCAGCCGCTGTTGGGCGGTCTCCAGGTCGGCGCCCT
>JALSHN010000016.1 GCA_026982215.1 Gammaproteobacteria bacterium | reverse complement strand
CATTCATGCCGTGTTGCACCCGGCCGAGGACGACAGCCTGTACTTCGTCGCCAAGGGGGATGGCAGCCATCATTTCTCCGCCACCGTGGAAGAGCACAACGCCGCGGTGCGCCGTTATCAATTGCGCCGGCGCGACGACTATCGCAGCCGCCCCCAGCCGTGACACCGCCTTGTGCTATCCTCCCGGCCCATGGAACGAGGACGATTCATCACCCTGGAAGGGGGCGAAGGGGCGGGCAAGACCACGGCCCTGGGTTATGTGCGTGGCCTGCTGGAGAGCCACGGCATTCCGGTGACGCTGACTCGTGAACCCGGGGGAACAAGGGTGGGCGAGCACCTGCGGCGACTGCTGTTGGATCCCGAGGTGGAGATGTCAGCGGAAACCGAGCTGTTGCTGATGTTCGCCGCCCGGGCCGAACACCTCCAGCAGGTCATCCGTCCGGCGCTGGAGCAAGGACGCTGGGTGCTCTGCGATCGATTCACCGACGCCAGCTATGCCTATCAAGGCGGCGGTCGCGGGGTATCACCCGAGCGGATCGCCGTGCTGGAGGATTGGGTCCAAGGTGCGCTGCGTCCCGATCTCACCATCCTGCTCGACCTTCCGGTGGAAGTGGGTATGGAACGGGTCCGCGGGCGGAACGGGGCGATGGATCGCATGGAATCCGAAACGCTGGAATTTCATCGTCGGGTACGTCGGGCCTATCTGGACCGGGCCTGCCGTTGTCCTGATCGTTATTGCCTGGTGGACGCCTCCGGTTCGCCGGCGGTGGTGGAAGAACAGCTGCGCCTGTGTGTGGAGCGCTTCATCCATGGCCGATGAGCTGAGCGCATTGCCTTGGCAGAACGAGGTCTGGCAGCGCTTGGCGACGGCGCTGGAGGAAGGCCGTCTGCCTCATGCCCTGTTGATCCAAGGACCGCAAGGGGTGGGCAAGCTCTGTCTGGCGCGGCGTCTGGCGGCGATGCTGTTGTGCCATGCCCCTGGCCCGGAAGGGCCCTGCGGTCGCTGCGATGCCTGTCGCCGTGTGGTGCGCCAGGAACATCCCGATCTCGCCGGTTGCTACCCGGAAGAGGGAAAGCGGGTCATTCGTGTGGATGCGGTACGCGAGCTGATCGACTTTTTGACCCTGTCCGCCCACGGGGTGCGAGGCAAGGTGGTGATCCTCGCTCCGGCGGAGGCATTGAACGTCAACGCCGCCAACAGCCTGCTCAAGACCCTGGAAGAACCCCCGGCGAATTCCACCTTGATCCTGGTCTCCCATCTGCCGGGGCGTCTCCCGGCCACCATCCGCAGCCGTTGCCAACGGGTGAGCATCCCCTTGCCACCGCGATCCCAGGCCTTGAGGTGGCTCCAGGAGCTGGGCGTTGGCGGAGACGAGGCCGAAGCCGCTCTGGAAGCGACCGCTGGCGCGCCGTTGCGTGCCCGGGAACACCTGGATCAGAACGGCGAGGCACGCCGGCTCGCGGCGTGGGAAGGCCTGCGGCGCTTGGCAGCGGGGGAGGGTGAGGTCCTGGAGCTCGCTCAGGACTGGGCCTCGCAAGAGACACCGGAGCGCATCCTGGAATGGTGGCTCGTCTGGCTGTTGCAATTGCGGCGTCTGCAGAGTGGTCTCGAGGTTGCGCATCCGCCACCGGGGCTGGAGCACCTGAGCCTCCTTCCGCCGCAACGGGTGCACGAATTCGCCGACCGGATCATGCGCGTGCGCCGTTGGCTGGAAGGGCCGGTAAACATCCGTCTGCAACTGGCCGATCTATTATACCGTTGGCAGCGGCTCAGCCGCATGACACGGAGATCCGTCCCATGACCCGACCGGCCGCCATGCTTCATGTCCATGTCAAGGACGCCGAGCGACTTCACCGGGCCTACATGCCTTTCATCGTCCAGGGAGGGCTGTTCATTCCCTCGGACAAATCCTACCGCTTGGGGGACTGCTTGTTCCTGGTGCTCCATTTGCCCGGCGACGAAGAGCCGGTCTCGGTGACCGGCAAGGTGGTATGGATTACTCCCCCCCATCCCCAGGGGAACCGCCGTCCTGGGGTGGGCGTCCAATTCCTCGACGATGAGGAGGGCCGGTTGCGGGCACGTATTGAGACCTTGATCGGTGGCCTGCAAAATACCGATCGCCCTACCGACACCTTCTGAAACGATAATAACGACTAAAGGATGAAACGATGGTTGCCCTGGTGGATTCCCATTGTCATCTCAATATGATCAAGCGGGCCCGGACCCGGGAAGGATTGGCCCAGGTGCTCGCCAATGCCGCCGAGGCCGGCGTGGTGCACATGCTCTGTGTCAGTGTCGATCTGGAGAGCTACCCCGAGGTACAACGCATCGCCCACGACCATCCCCAGGTGAGTGCTTCGGTGGGGGTGCACCCCAATCATCGGGAGGGGCGTGACCCCTCGGTGGCCGAGCTGGTGGAACTGGCGGCCGACTCCCAGGTGGTGGCCATCGGCGAGACCGGGTTGGACTACTATCGCAGCGAGGGGGATCTGGAGTGGCAACGGGATCGTTTCCGCCGCCACATCCGTGCCGCCCGCGAGTGCGGCAAGCCGGTCATCGTCCACATGCGCGATGCCACTGAAGATACCCTGAGCATCCTGGCCGAGGAGAAAGTGGATGAGGTGGGCGGTGTATTGCATTGTTTCACTGGGGATTGGGAGACGGCGCAACGGGTGTTGGACCTGGGGATGTATCTCTCCTATTCCGGCATCGTCACCTTCCGCAATGCCCAGGCCATCGCCGAGGCGGCGCGTCACACCCCGCTGGAGCGGTTGTTGGTGGAGACCGACGCCCCCTATCTCACTCCCATGCCCCATCGCGGCAAGGGCAACGAACCGCGTTACGTGCGTCGAGTGGCGGAGTATCTGGCCGAATTGAAGGAAATGAGTCTGGAGGCGCTGGCTCAGGTCACGCGGGACAACTTCTTCCGCCTGTTCAGCGGCGCGCGTAGAGACGATCCAAAGCCGCTCGATAGCGCTGTATCACCGGACCGCGGCGCAGCTTGAGGGTGGGGGTGAGCAGGCCGTCCTCCACCGTCCAGGGGCGGCGCTCCAGTACCACGCCGCGGATGCGGGCATAGCCGGGAAATTGTCGGGTGGCGGCCTGCGCCCGGCGCAGGGCCTCGCGCTGTACCCGGGGATCTTCCAAGGACTCGGGGGCCTCCGGATCCAGCGCCAGGCGGGTGGCCAGTTCGCGCCAATGATCGTCGTTGACTACCAGCACGGCGGTGAGGAAGGGACGGCCGTCGCCCACCACCAGGGCCTGCTCGAACAACGGTTCCAGCTCCAGGGCCTGCTCTATGTCCACCGGTGGCACCTTCTCGCCGTTGGAGAGCACGAGGATTTCCTTGATACGGCCGGTGATGCGCAGATGACCGTTTTCCTCCGCGGCCTGATCGCCGGTATGGAGCCAACCTTCGGCGTCCAACACCGCCGCCGTGTCCTCGGGTCGTTTCCAATAGCCTTGCATGATCGACGGGCCGCGTACCCACAATTCGTTCTGTGGGCCGAGGCGAATCTCCACTCCCGGTAACGGTGGGCCTACGCTCTCGGGGCGGTTGTCATCGAGGCGGTTCACCGACACCACCGGACTGGCTTCGGTGAGGCCGTATCCCTGCAGGATCGGCAGTCCCAGACCGATGAAGCGGCGGGCCACCGGGAAGGGGAGGGGGGCCCCACCGGAGACCGCCAGCCGCACTCGGCCGCCGAAGCGTTCCAGCACCGGAGCGCTCACACGATCACGCAACAACGGCCACAACCAGGCCAGGGGGGAATGCCGTCGGCCTTGGCGGCGGAGAAAATGGGCCCAGCCGGCCGCCTCACCCAGGCGGAACAAGGCACGGAGCGGCCTCGGTTTCTTGGCCAGTTGGTCATCGATGCGCCCATGGATGCGTTCCAGGACCCGCGGTACTAGGATCACCACCGTGGGACGGACCTGGACGAGGTCCTCGGCCAGGTGCAGCACCGAGCGGGCGAAGGCGACGCAGGCCCCGGCGGCCATGGGCAGGTAATAACCGGCGGTGCGCTCCAGCATGTGGGAGAGGGGCAGGAAGGAAAGGAACAGATCGTCTTCCCGTGCCGGTTCGGCCTGAAGTGCGGCGTAAGCGTTGTGAAGGATGTTGCCGTGGCTCAGCATCACCCCCTTGGGGCGGCCGGTGGTGCCGGAGGTGTACACCAGGGTGGCGAGGTCGTCCGCGGTCAGGGTGGGGAAGGCGGTTTCGCTGGCGGGAGCAGCCTCGAGCCAGGGCCCCACGCCTTGCACCTCGGCCCCCTCCGGTGGATTGAGGGCGATCACACGCAGCCCCTCCGGCAGGGGGGGGCCATCACTCAGGGCCCGCCATTGGGGGAGGCCTTCGATGAGCAGCAGACGCACCCCGGCATCCTCGAGGATGTAACGCAGATTCTCCCCACGGTCGTTGGGATAGAGAGGCACCACCACCAGTCCAAGAGACAGAGCGGCCTGCTCGAAGAACACCCACTCCGGGCGGTTACGCATCATCAGCGCCACCCGCTCCCCCGCTGACAACCCTTCCTGGGACAGCGCCGCCCGCCAGCGCGCCACTTCGGCCGCCGCCTCGCGCCAACTGAGGGTGCGCCACGTGGCATCGCCGTCGTGGAAGTAGCGATAGGCGGGGCGGTCGGGACTTTGTTGCACGCGGGCCTGGAACAGGCCGTGCAGGGTGATGACGTCGTCGGGGTGGGGGATCGTCGGGTTCATGTCCGGCCACGGTGGTCTCAAGTCTTGTGTCGTATTGTAGGGATCCCCGGGAAATGGCTAAACCCCCCATGGGGGGTAGCCGACAGACGGACGAAGCACAGAGGCGTTGATATACTGACGCCGTCCCGTCCGCGGGCCGACACAACGGGCCCGCCGGATCGATGGGCGGTCATCCATGAGGCGCGAACGCAGAGTGTCCCACGTGAAATTGATCTATGACGCCAGGCGCGGGGTGATGGTGCCCCGCGGGGGGATGGGAGACGGGGAACCGGCCCGCGCCGCGCGCATCTGCTATGTGGATGACAGTCGCACCTCCAGTTACGTGACCTTGAAGATCCTGCGCCAGTACGGCTACGAGGTGGAGGCCTTCCACAGTGCCGAGGATGCCCTGGATGCCCTCATGGAGCGGGACTACGATCTGCTGCTCACCGATCTGGTGTTGTCCCATGGCGAGGGAATGAATGGTGACGGCCTGGTGCGAGTGCTGCGTCGCTGCGGCCTGGAGGACAAGGCACGCATGCCGGCGGTGGTGATCACCGGGGATCAAGAAGAAGGGCTGGTGGCGCGCCTGCATGAGGCCGGCGCCGACGAGGTATTGGTGAAGCCCTTCAAGGGTAAGGAACTCAATCAGGTGCTGCGTCGCCTGTTGGCCCGCCAGGAGGCGCCGCCGGTATTGCAGCAGCCGGTGGGGCGTGCCGGCGAGATCGCTCTGTCCCGCCGGCAGCAGTCGGGGCAGTCGGTGGATGAGACACCGCCCCCCCCTGAAACCCCCGAGGAACAGACCGCTGAGCCCGGTGAGGTGGTCACTCAGATCATCGATGGCTTCGACGACTTCGAACGGCCGTCGATCTTCTCCGATCTGGAGGATCCGCTGAGGGCCCGGCGTCCGGCGGCGCCAGTCCCGCCGCCGGCCTCTGAGGAGAAGGCGGAGGCAGATCCTGAGACTGCATCGCCGGTCTCGCGGCCGTCTTCTCCCTCGGCGGAGCCAGCGCCCCATGCCGCTTCTCCCCCTGTAGATTCGTCACCCTCGTCACCGCCCCCGAGGCGGGAGACCGCGCCCCCTCCGCCGCCTCCGCCCGGGGAAACGGAAACCCTCGAGGCCGCTGCCCCCCTTCCTGACGGCGGTTTGCAGGAGGAGTCGTTGTTGTCGTTGCTGGACGATTTCGAACCGCGCTCCTCCCTGCAGGAGCCGCCGCCCTCGCGACCGCGGCGGGCGATGGCCATTCCCCTGTTGCTGTTGCTCGCCCTGGTATTGTCCGCCGTCGGTTACGGCGCCTGGGTCTGGTGGCAGGGACGGGAGCCCGAGGTGCGCCTGACCGAGGTGACCGTCGGCCCCATCTACGATGCCATCCACGCCGCGGGACGGGTGGTGAGTGACCGCTTCGTGGACGTCACCAGCCATGATCCGGGGCAGCTGGTGGAGGTGCTGGTGAAGGAAGGCGATCGGGTGGAGGCGGGGCGGCTGCTGGCGCGGATGGACGATCAAGAGGCCCGCATGCGGGTGAAACGCATGGAGGCCACGCTCATCTCCCTGGAAGAAGAAGTGAGCCGGGCCAACAAGATCCGCGAGCGCCTGCGCCGGGCCTACGAGGTGGGCGCGGTGTCGCGCCAGTCTCTGGACGATGCCGAGGCCGACTGGACCACCGCCAGTGCCCGTTTGTCGGTGGCACAAGAGGAACTCGCCGCTGCCAGGCTTGCCCTGGAACGCACTCGCATCAAGGCGCCCTTCTCCGGTGTGGTGACCGAGGTGAAGGCCCACGCCGGTCAATGGATCGCTCCACCGCAGCCCATCCTCCATCTGGTGGACGACCAGCGCAAGGTGGTGCGATTACGGGTGGACGCCGCCGACAGCGGGCGTTTGGCTCCCGGTCAGACGGTGGTACTCTCCAGCGAGGCCTTCCCC
>JALSHN010000015.1 GCA_026982215.1 Gammaproteobacteria bacterium | reverse complement strand
TGAGCGCCGCAAGGCGGGGGGCATCCAACATGTGGGCCGTGATTTCCGCGACCAGGACCTGGACGGCGTGGCCCTGGTGGTGGCGGCCACCGACGACCCCGAGACCAATGCCCAGGTTTCCCTCGCCGCCCGGGCCCGCGGCCTGCCGGTGAACGTGGTGGACGACCCCGGGGCCAGCACCTTCGTCATGCCGGCCATCGTCGATCGTTCCCCCATCCTGGTGGCGGTCACCAGCGGTGGCCGTGCCCCGGTACTGGCCCGCCTGTTGCGCGCCCGTCTGGAGGCGTGGATCCCTGCGGGGTACGGCCGCTTGGCCGGGCTGGCCGGTCGTTTCCGCCGCCGGGTGCAACAGCGGCTGCCCCACATCCGTGCCCGGCGGCGCTTCTGGGAACGGGTGTTCGAGGGCCCCATCGCCGAGGAGGTCCTCGCCGGCCAGGAAGAGCGGGCCGAAGCCGAGATGGCCGCGTTGCTGGAGCGGGCGGCCGCCGAGCCCGAGCCGGCGGTGGGCGAGGTCTATCTGGTGGGGGCCGGTCCCGGTGACCCGGATCTGCTCACCTTCCGCGCCCTGCGGCTGATGCAGAAGGCCGACGTGGTGCTCTACGACCGCCTGGTGGCCCCGGCCATCCTCGACCGGGTGCGCCGCGACGCCGAACGGATCTACGTGGGCAAGCGCCGCGCCCACCACAGCCTGCGCCAGGAGGAGATCAACGACCTGCTCATCCGCCTGGCCCGCGAGGGCAAGCGGGTGCTGCGTCTCAAGGGCGGCGACCCCTTCCTGTTCGGCCGCGGCGGCGAGGAGATCGAGCGCCTGGCCGAGGCCGGCGTCCCCTTCCAGGTGGTGCCCGGCATCACCGCCGCCAGCGGTTGCGCCGCCTATGCCGGCATCCCCCTCACCCATCGCGACTACGCCCAGAGCGTGGCCTTCGTCACTGGCCACACCCAGGACGGCGCGGTGGAGCTGGACTGGCCGGCCCTGGCCCGCCCCCAGCAGACGGTGGTGTTCTACATGGGGCTCAGCAACGCCCCCGTGATCGCCGAGCGGCTCATCGCCCACGGCCGCGCCCCCGAGACCCCGGTGGCGGTGATCTCCCAGGGCACCACCCCCGAACAGCGGGTCCACATCACCACCTTGGAAGGCCTGGCCGAGACCCTCGAACGGGAGTCCGTGCGCGCCCCCAGCGTGATCATCGTCGGTGAGGTGGTACGGCTGCGCGAGCGACTGGATTGGCAGGGCATGCCGAGCGTGGGCGCTTGAAAATCCCCACCGCGGCGGTAGTCTTGCCGCCTCGACCCGGTTGAGGAACCCCAATGGAATTTCGACTGCTGGCCCAAGACGGCGAGGCCCGCCGGGGGCGGATGATCTTCGCCCGGGGGGTGGTGGAGACCCCGGCCTTCATGCCGGTGGGCACCTACGCCACCGTCAAGACCCTCACCCCCGATGAGGTCGCGGGGCTGGGGGCGCAGATGATCCTGGGCAACGCCTTCCACCTCATGCTCCGCCCGGGTCTGGAGGTGATCGAGGCACACGGTGGCCTGCACGGCTTCATGGGCTGGCACGGTCCCATCCTCACCGACTCCGGCGGTTTCCAGGTCTTCAGCCTGGGGGCGATGCGCAAGATCAGCGAACAAGGGGTCACCTTCGCCTCGCCGGTGAACGGCGACCGGGTGTTCATGGGGCCGGAGGAATCCATGGCGGTGCAGCGGGCCCTGGGCTCGGACGTGGTGATGATCTTCGACGAATGCACCCCCTATCCCGCCGACGAGACCACCGCCCGGGCCTCCATGGAGCTGTCCCTGCGTTGGGCCGAACGCTCCAAGATCGCCCACGGCGACAACCCCGCGGCCCTGTTCGGCATCGTCCAGGGGGGGATGTACCCCCACCTGCGCGAGGCCTCCCTGGCCGGCCTGCTGGAGATCGGCTTCGACGGCTACGCCATCGGCGGCCTCTCGGTGGGCGAGCCCAAGGACGAAATGCTGCGCATCCTCGATCACATCACTCCACGCATGCCCGCCGATCGGCCCCGGTATCTCATGGGGGTGGGGCGCCCGGAGGACCTGGTCGAGGCGGTGTGCCGCGGGGTGGACATGTTCGACTGCGTGATGCCCACCCGCAACGCCCGCAACGGCCACCTGTTCGTCCGCGATGGGGTGATCCGCATCCGCAACGCCCGTTACGAGCGTGACACCCGCCCGCTGGATGAGCACTGTGACTGTTACACCTGCCGTCACTACTCCCGGGCCTACCTGCGCCATCTGGACCGAGCCGGCGAGGTGTTGGGGTTGCGGCTCAATACCCTGCATAACCTCCACTACTACCAGACCCTGATGGCCGAACTGCGCCAGGCCATCGCCGAGGGCCGCCTGGCGGACTATGTTCGTGAGTTCTACGCCCGACGCGCCCAAGGGCGGGGCGATGTGCAATAATACGCCGTTATTTTGAGCCCCGTGCTCTCGAACCCAGGCGTCTCGGCGGGATTCGCCGCCGGATTTTCGACCTGACGACCATTCACGACACCATCGAAGGAGCCGACATGAGCTTGTTCATTTCCGATGCCCTGGCCCAAGGAAACGGCGCCCCCCCGCCCGACGGCGGCCTGTTGGGTCTGCTGCCACTGCTCATCATTTTCATCATCTTCTACTTCCTGCTCATCCGCCCCCAGGTGAAGCGGGCCAAGGAACACAAGAAAATGGTGGAATCCCTCACCGTGGGTGACGAGGTGGTGAGCACCGGTGGCCTGGTGGGCAAGGTGGTCGCCATGGACGAGGGGTTCCTCACCCTGGACGTGGGCAACGGCATCCAACTGGTGGTGCAGCGCAACGCCGTGGCCGCCGTGGTCCCCAAGGGCACGCTCAAGGCCGCGCTCTCCGGCAAGTCCCAAGAGGACTGAACGCCGCGCCCCGTTCCGTTCCCGCCCAGACCTGGATAGAACCGCGATGAAACCCTACGCCGCGTGGAAGTACGCCGTCATCCTGGTGGTGATCGCCGTCGGATTCCTCTATGCCCTGCCCAACCTCTACGGTGAGGACCCGGCGGTGCAGATCTCCCCCAGCCGCAACGCCGAGGTGGACCAGCGCCTGATGGCGCGGGTGGAGGCGGTGCTGCGCGGCGAGGGACTGGCCTTCAAGAGCCTCGAGCTCACCGAGCAGCCGGCCCTGCTGATCCGTTTCGCCGACCCCGAGGCCCAGCTCGAGGCCAAGGACCTGCTCGCCGAGAAATTGGGCCGGCGTTACGTCATCGCCCTCAACCTGGCGCCACGCACCCCCGAATGGCTCACCGCCATCGGGGCGCGGCCGATGTATCTCGGCCTGGACCTGCGCGGCGGGGTGCACTTCCTCATGGAGGTGGACGTGGAGGCGGCGGTGAAACAGGCGGTGGAGCGTTATCGCAACGAATTCCGCAACGCCCTGCGCCGCGCCCGTATCCGCTATGTGGCCATCGACGCGGTGGAGGAGAGCGTCCAGGTGCGGCTGCGGGACGCCGCCGCCCAGCAAGAGGCCCTGGCGTTGTTGCGCGAGGCCCACACCCGTGACGGGCTGGAATTCGATACCCGCGAGGCGGAAGGCGCCTTCTACGTGGTGGCGCGCCTCAGCGAACAGCAGGCCAAGCAGATTCGCGACTTCGCGGTGAAACAGAACATCACCACCCTGCGCAACCGGGTCAACGAGCTGGGGGTGGCCGAGCCGGTGATCCAGCGTCAAGGGCGCAACCGCATCGTGGTGCAACTGCCCGGGGTGCAGGACACCGCCCGCGCCAAGGAGATCCTCGGCGCCACCGCCACCCTGGAGTTCCGTCTGGTGGACGAGGACGCCGATGCCCGCCAGGCCGCGGCCAGCGGGCGCATTCCCCCGGGAACGCGCCTGTTCCGCGACCGTGACGGTGAGCCGGTGCTGCTCAAACGCGAAGTGATGCTCACCGGCGACTACATCATCGACGCCGCCTCGGGCATCGATTCCCAGAGTGGCGGGCCGGCGGTGTTCATCACCCTGGACAGCAAGGGCGCCCGACTGTTCACCGACGCCACCAAGGACAACGTCGGCCGCTTGATGGCGGTGGTGTACAAGGAGATCAAGGTGGAGACCCGGGTGGTGGACGGGCGCACGGTGAAGCAGCGCCGGGTGGTGGAGGAGGTGATCAACATCGCCCGCATCCGCGAGCGCCTGGGCAAGCGCTTCCAGATCACCGGGTTGGACAGTTCCGAGGAGGCCCGCAAGCTGGCGCTGTTGTTGCGTGCCGGTTCCCTGGCTGCTCCCATCGAGATCGTCGAGGAGCGCACCGTCGGACCCAGCCTGGGGCAGGAGAACATCGACAAGGGGGTCACCGCGGTGACCATCGGCTTCCTGCTGGTACTGGTGTTCATGGCCTTGTGGTACCGCGTCTTCGGGCTGGTGGCCGATCTGGCGCTGGCGCTCAATCTGGTGCTCATCGTCGCCGTGCTCTCCATGCTCCAGGCCACCCTGACCCTGCCGGGCATCGCCGGTATCGTGCTCACCGTGGGCATGGCGGTGGACGCCAACGTACTCATCTTCGAACGCATCCGTGAGGAGCTGCGCGCCGGGGCGCGCCCGGCCCTGGCCATCGATGCCGGTTACGACAAGGCCTTCACCACCATCTTGGATGCCAACGTCACTACCCTGATCGCCGCCCTGGTGTTGTTCATCTTCGGCACCGGGCCGGTGAAGGGTTTCGCGGTGACCTTGTCCATTGGCATCGTCACCTCCATGTTCACCGCCATCATGGTCTCCCGGGCGGTGGTCGCTCTGGTCTACGGGCGCCAGCGGCGCCTGGAAAAGATCGCCATTTGAGGGGGCATTCCATGGAAATCTTCGCCCGACTCCCCCGTATCGACTTCGTCCGCTGGCGCAAACCGGCGGTGGTGTTGAGCGTGGTGTTGTTGCTCGTCTCCCTGGGATCGTTGCTCACCCGGGGATTGAATCTCGGGATCGACTTCACCGGCGGTACCCTGATCGAGATCGGTTATCCCCAGCCGGCGGAGCTGGCCCAGGTGCGTCAGCGGTTGGCCGAGGCCGGCTTCGACGACGCGGTGGTGCAGCACTTCGGTACCAGCCGGGACGTGCTGGTGCGGGTGGCCCCGCGGGAGGGGCTCAGCAACGCCCAGTTGAGCGAGCGCATCTTCGCGGTGCTCCGGGACCTGCAAGGGGAACCGGCCGAGCTGCGGCGGGTGGAGTTCGTCGGCCCGCAGGTGGGCGAGGAGCTCACCGAGCAGGGCGGGCTGGCGCTGCTCTATGCCCTGATCGGCATCCTGATCTATGTCTGGTTGCGCTTCGAGCAGCGCCTGGCGGTGGGCTCCATCGCCGCCCTGGTGCACGACGTCATCATCACCCTGGGGTTCTTCTCCGTCACCGGCATGGAATTCGATCTCACCGTGCTGGCGGCGGTGCTGGCGGTGATCGGCTATTCCCTCAACGACACCATCGTGGTGTTCGACCGCGTGCGGGAGAATTTCCGCAAGATGCGTAAGGGCGGACCCGAGGAGGTGGTCAACGCCTCGCTCAACCAGACCCTGGCCCGCACCTTGATGACCTCGCTCACCACCTTGCTGGTGTTGATCGCCCTGTTCGTCTTCGGTGGCGAGCTGATCCACGGTTTTGCCACCGCGCTGATCGTCGGGGTGGTGGTGGGGACCTATTCCTCCATCTATGTGGCCAGTTCGGCGGCCCTGGCGCTGGGGATCAGCCGCGAGGATCTCATGCCGCCGGAGAAGGAGGGGGCGGACCTCGACGGCCAGCCCTGAGACCGCGGGCGGAAAGCAACGGGGCGCGGGCCGCTCTCGACCCGCGCCCCGTCTCGTTTGGGCGATTCAGAAGCGGTAGCTGCCCATCAACTGCCAGTTGAGCTGGCTGTGGGTGGAGGTCACCGGGGGGATGGTGCTGCCGTTGCCGGGATTGGTGACGCTGGCCTCGCTCGCTCGGGTGATGGAGAAGTCCATACTCATGGCCCCCTTCTGATAACCCACCCCGGCGGTGACGTGGTTCTCGATGATGGCCGGGAACAGGGCGTTCAAATAGCCCGCGGGGATGGGGTTGGCGGCCCGATTCAGCCCGGCGCGCAGAGTGAGGGCGTCGTTGAGGCGGTAGGCGCCGCCCAGGGCCAGCACCGTTTGATCACGCCAGTTCTGGTAGAGGGCCATGTCCATCTTCTTGCCGGCGAAGCCGCCGTTGCTGGTGCTGTTGTCGGCCTCGAAGGTCATAGAAAAGTCTTCCATCACCCCCGACCAGCCGATGTTCTTCACATCCCCCACCAGCGTCAGCCGCTCGTTCACCTGCAGCGAGGCCCCCAGGGCCAGGGTGGTGGGCCATTGGAAGTCGCGCACGGTGATCTTGCCGGTCACCGGGATGGCCGTGTCGACAAGGTTGTTGTCGGGGGTTCCGTTGGTGAGGAGGCCTTGATCGCCGTTGACCGCCATGGTCATCACCGCGCCGTCGGCGCTGAGGTCGGACATGTAGGTCTTGCTGTGGAAGGACAGCCCCAGGGAGAAGCGCGGTGAGAAGCGCAGTACCGCCCCCAGCTTGCCCCCCAGTCCGGCCCCCTTGGCCTCGCCGGTGAAGGCGCTGTCGTCGGAGAAATCGAAGTAGGCGTAGTGGAGCTTGGTGATGCCACTGCCGCCGAAGGGTTGGTAGAGCTGGCCGAAGCTGTTCACC
>JALSHN010000014.1 GCA_026982215.1 Gammaproteobacteria bacterium | reverse complement strand
CTCCGGGTGGTTCCAGTAGCCGGCCATTACCGAAGGCCCCTTGACGCAGATCTCCCCGGTCTCGCCATCGGGGAGCGGCCGGCCCTCGGCGTCGCGGATCTCCATGGTCACCCCTGGAACCGGCAGGCCCACCGTTCCCGGCTTGCGGGGGCCGTGCAAGGGGTTGACACAGGTCACCGGCCCGCATTCGGTGGGGCCGTCCCCCTCCAGCACCGGCACCCCGAAGCGTTCCTCGAAGGCGGCCATCACCGCCTGAGGCATGGCGGCGCCGCCGGAGACGCAGAATCGCAGCCGCCGCAGCGGTGCCGCCGCCTCCTCGGGCAGGCGCAGCAACAGGTTGTACATGGAGGGCACGCCCAGGAACACCGTGGCGCCGTGCTCGCCGATGGCCCGGGCCACCTGCGCCGGCTCGAAGCGCGCCAGCGGCACCAGCGAGAGGCCGTGCAACAACGGTGTCAGCAGGCCCACGGTGGCGGCGAAGGCGTGGAACATCGGCAGCACCACCAGGAAACGCTCCCCGGGGCGCAACGCCAGTGCCGCGCTGACGCTGTCGGTATTGGCCACCAGATTGGCATGGGTCAACATCGCCCCCTTGGGGCGCCCGGTGGTGCCGGAGGTGTAGAGCAGGGCGGCCAGATCCCGCTGGGGATTCAGCGTCAGCGGGGTCGGTGATGCCGCCTGGTTCTGGATCGCCGCCCAGGTGGCGTCGCCCTCGGCCGCTGCTTCCCCCAGGCTGATCCAGTGCAACGGCGCCACCCGCTGCCGCACCCCCGCCACCCCTTCGGCCAGGGCCGGGTGATAGATGAACGTGGTGGCGCCGGCGTCCTGCACCAGGTAGGCGATCTCCTCGGGATTGAGCAGCAGATTCACCGGCAGCACCACCCCGCCGGCCTTTTGGATCCCCAGGTAGGCGGCGGCGAAGGTGGCGCCGTTGAGACAATACAGCGCCACCCGCTCGCCCACCTGCAGCCCTTGGCCCTGGAGGTGGGCGGCCAGACGGTCGCTCATCCGATCCAGCTCGGCGAAACTCACCGTGCCCTCGTCGGCGACGATGGCCGGGGCCGAGCCTTTGCGGGTCGCGGTGGCCCGGAATGCGGTGGGGATGTCGGTGTCGGTGCGGATGGATGTCATGGGCGCCTCCCTCGCTGGCCTCGGTGGTATGCTGTGAGGCCTTCGAGTCTATCGGGGTGACCATGAAATACAAAGACCTGCGCGATTTTCTCCGCCTGTTGGAAAAACGCGGCGCCCTCAAACACATCGACGCCGAGATCGATCCCCACCTGGAGATCACCGAGGTCTGCGACCGGGTGCTGCGGGCCGGCGGCCCGGCGTTGTTGTTTCGCAATCCCAAGGGCTCCACGGTGCCCCTGCTGGGCAACCTGTTCGGCACCCCCGAGCGGGTGGCCTGGGGCATGGGGGCCGACTCGGTGGCGGCGTTGCGGGAGGTGGGCAAACTGCTGGCGCAACTCAAGGAACCCGAGCCCCCCAAGGGGATGCGCGATGCCTGGGACAAACTCCCCCTGTTCCGCAAGGTGCTGGACATGTCCCCCAAGACGGTCGCCAAGGCCCCCTGCCAGCAGATCGAGCGCCGGGGGAGCGAGGTGGACCTCGCCTTCCTCCCCATCCAGACCTGTTGGCCCGAGGACGCCGGCCCCCTGGTCACCTGGCCTCTGGTGATCACCCGTGGGCCGCACAAGAAGCGCCAGAACCTCGGCATCTATCGCCAGCAGGTGATCGGCCCCAACAAGCTCATCATGCGCTGGCTGTCCCACCGCGGCGGGGCGCTGGACTTCCGCGACTGGCAGGCTGCCCACCCGGGCCAGCCCTTTCCGGTGGCGGTGGCCCTGGGGGCCGACCCGGCCACCATCCTCGCCGCCGTCACCCCCATCCCCGACACCCTCTCCGAATACGCCTTCGCCGGCCTGCTGCGCGGGGCCAAGACCGAACTGGTGCCGGCGCGCACCGTGGATCTCATGGTCCCGGCCAGTGCCGAGATCGTCCTCGAGGGCCACATCCACCCCGGCGAGACCGCCCCCGAGGGCCCCTTCGGCGACCACACCGGTTACTACAACGAGGTGGAGGAATTCCCGGTCTTCACCGTGGAGTGCATCACCCACCGCCGCGACCCCATCTATCACTCCACTTACACCGGCCGTCCCCCCGACGAGCCGGCGGTGCTGGGGGCGGCGCTGAACGAGGTCTTCGTGCCCCTGTTGCAGAAGCAATTTCCCGAGATCGTCGATTTCTACCTCCCCCCCGAGGGCTGCTCCTACCGCATGGCCTGCGTGTCCATCAAGAAACAATATCCCGGGCACGCCAAGCGGGTGATGTTCGGCATCTGGTCGTTTCTGCGCCAATTCATGTACACCAAGTTCATCGTGGTGGTGGACGACGACATCGACGTGCGCGACTGGCGCGACGTCATCTGGGCGATGACCACCCGCATGGACCCGGTGCGCGACACCGTCCAGGTGGAGAACACCCCCATCGACTACCTCGACTTCGCCTCCCCGGTCTCCGGGCTGGGCAGCAAGATGGGTTGGGACGCCACCAACAAATGGCCCGGCGAAACGCAGCGTGAATGGGGGCGCCCCATCACCCGCGACCCCGAGGTGGTGGCCCGCATCGACGCCCTGTGGTCGTCCCTCGGTCTGGGGTGAGTCCCACCCCAACCCTTGTCGTATTGCGGGGACACCTGGCCCAGGCTCTCCCGGCGTGATCCAATCCCCCCGACCCCGGGAGGAGAACGGGGTCACGGAAAAGGCCCAGGGAAGGGCCTACCCTTCCCTCCATGCGCCCCAGCCTCGATGGAGAACGCCCGTGTCACGCCTGCTCTCCCTGCTGCTCGTCGTCTCGCTTCTCGGCGGTTGCCTCGACAACACCGACTCGGTGGTCGATGGTTTCCAATTGCCCCAGGATGGCCCCCTGGCCGTCCTCACCGACGCCGATTTCGATGCCTTGCCCCCCCAGCAGCGCTTCCAGGTGGCCAACAAACTCCTCGGCACCCTCTATCGCGGTGTCTCCGCCAAGGCCTTTTTCGACCTCGGCGAGGGACTCGAACCGCTACGGGTGCGCTTTGATCAGCGCGGCCTGCCCGGGCAGGTGCGCCTCGCCCTGGACACCCCGCTGGACGACTACCCCGCCCGTTACGCCGAGTTGGAGGAACGCTTCTTCGGCTCGGGTCGTCCCGGGGTGCAATACCGCAGTTATGAAAAGCAGGTGCGGGAACACCCCTTGATCCACATCACCCAGCTCCCTCTCTCCCGGGAGCAATACATCCGCTGGATCGCCTATCAACTGGTCAACACCATCCTGTTCTCCCCCGGCTGGGAGCTGGAGACGGTGGATGCCGTGGATGTGGAGACGGTGTACAACGAACTGGTGTACGCCATGGAAGAGGGGCTCCCCATCGCTGAGATCGTCTACCGCCACATGATCTCCGAAGAGAACTGGCGCCGTTTCCGCTCCCCCGAGGACAACGTCCGCGAGATGATGGAGATCTACCTGCTGCGCTTCCGTGACGACGAGGTCCCCAAGGCCGCCCGGGCCTGCCGCAACTGGTATCTCTCCGACGACGCCGAGGGCTACCAGCTCAAGAAATCCCTCGACTTCAACCGCGAGCCCATCCCCGGCCTGCTGGACCGCAACGACATCATCAGTTGCGAGGATTTCTACCGCGCTCTGGCCTACCACCCCGGGCTGATCCCCGCCATCTCCCGCCGGGTGGTGGACCTCATGTTCCCCGAGAAGGACGCCCGCGAGCGCACCCGCCTGGCCCAGGCCCTGGCCGAGACCAACCCCACCACCTTCCCCGAGCTGTTCAGCGCGGTGATCTTCTCCCGCGCCTATCTGCTGGACAATCCTCACCTGCGTGGCTTCGAGGCTGCCTTCTTCAACACCGCCGCCCGCCTGGGCTGGCAGCCCAACGCCCGCAGTTTCGAATGGATCACCCGTGAAAACGCGGATTCCAGCAATCTCGGCACCATGAAACAGGCCCCCATGACCTACAAGCTGGGCCGGGCCAACCGCCCGCCCACCGACTCCATGAGCATGGCCCACTACCATCGCTTCATGCGCACCTACCTGCTGCTGGACGAAAAGAATCCCGAACGTGAAGACGACGCCGGCTGGCGGCTGTCGCTGTTCGACGACCCCGTGCTCGACGGCCTCGGCGAGCGCGAATTCATCGACTACCTGTTCCTCGGTGTCCTCGGCCGGCGCGCCAGTGACGACGAATGGCGCGTGCTGTGGAACGAGGTCATCGAGGCCGAGGGCTGGAGCGGCAACCGCCGGGCACAGACCCGGGTGGTACTCGACTACTGCTCGCGCCTGGCCGAGCTCTACGCCTATCCCCTGTGACTTGGGAGACGACCATGGATCGACGCGCCTTTCTGAAGAGCCTGGCCCTGGCGGGGGTGAGCATCGGCGGAGTGGGTGCCCTGGGAATGGCCATCGGCCCCCGCGGTGCGCATGCCGCCGGTGACCGCATCGCCCGCCTGCTGGACCAGGGCGGGGTGAGCCCGCTCAACGATGACCAAGTCCCCCGCGTGATCAACCTGTTCCTCTATGGCGGCCCCTCCGAGCTGGCTGGTAATCTCAGCAACATCGAAGACATCCACGGCAATTCCCAGAACCCCTACCCCGAGCCCCTGGCCGACCGGGGACGCGACGACACCCAGGCCACCCCCAACGCCATGTGGCGGGATGCCGGCGGTGCCCGCATGGAGACCTTGATCGCCGCCGGGGCCATGAGCCTCTACCGCACCCTGCACCGCATCAAAGAAGACTCCAAGTCCCACGGCCCCTCGGTGACCCAGAACCTGCTGGGTAGTCTGGAGAGCGGCGTGCCTGGGATGGGTACCCGGGTGGCGGAGATCCTGCTGGCCCACGAGGCCGCCGGCCATCCCGTGTTGGGCAAACCGGTGGAGGAGCTGATCCTGCCCATGGTCTCCTTCGAAGGCGAGTCCATCGCTTTTCGCA
Organism: Gammaproteobacteria bacterium; assembly: GCA_026982215.1. GTDB lineage: Bacteria > Pseudomonadota > Gammaproteobacteria > S012-40 > S012-40 > S140-43. Next base: position 1,724 of record JALSHN010000014.1, on the reverse strand, counting down.
TCGGTGATACCAGCTTGCCGCCCGCCCTCAAACCGGTGGCCCTGGACAGCAATCTCAGAAACCCTTACCAACGCGACAACCGCTGGCCGCTGGACGGCAGTCACAGCGGGGCCGACGCCCGGGTGGAGGCACTGGCCGAGGCCCGCAACGCCGCCCTGGGGCGGCTGCCCAAGGTGCGTGATGCCTTTCGTCAGCGCCGGGAGATGGCCGAATTCCTCGACAGCCTGCTGTCGGTGAGCGCGGTGAATGCGCGCATCGGCGGCTACAACGCCTCCATCCGCTCCGAGCTGGGGATCGCCGAGGAGGGGGTGAACCTCATCGACTACGGCGACAATCAGTTCGGCCGCAAGCTGCGCGCCGCGGTGAGCCTAATGCTGGAGAATCCCGACACCCTGTTCATCACCCTGGGATCCAACGGTCTGGGAGGCTGGGACGACCACTCCGAGGCCCTGGACGACTATCCCCCGCGGATGAACGCCCTGATGCAGGCCCTGGAGGCGGCGATGGTCCACCTGCGCGCCGCCGCCCGTTACGATGGCAAGGCCCACGCCGACAACGTGATCATCAACGTCTTCGGCGACTTCGGCCGCAACGTCAACCTCAACAACGCCCTGGGTTGGGACCACGGCAACAACCAGAACCTCTACACCTTCGGCGGCCGCGCCATCCGCCCCGAAGGGCTGGGCAAGCTGGTGGGGCGTACCCGGCGCATTGGCTCCTCGGGGCAGAACCGCCAGTTCACCGCCCCCAGTGACGACAGCTACCAGTGCGAGCCCTTCGCCGTGGCCGCCTCGGTGTACCGCTGGTTCGGCCTCCAGGACACCCGGATCTTCACCGGCGAGGACCCGGTGGACGAACAAGTGAGCAGCGAGCCCCTGGCTCCCTGGACGCCCGATGCGGACAGCCGCCAGGGGCGGATCCTGCGCTTCCTCACCGCCTGAGGTCGCCGCGTTCACCGTCGGGGGGGCACCCCCGCGGCTGGAAGCGCCGACGTCCGAGGCGACGCCAGCTCCACTCCAAGGCCCAGGCGGTCGTGCCTCGGGGTCATTCACCCCCTCCCCAGCGCCAACCACGGATCTCGGGCATGTCCTCGCCGTGCTCGCTGATGTAGAGCCGGTGTTCGGCCCGCTTGCGCTGCATGGCTTGGCGCAGATAGGCGGCGCGGGATCCCAGCCCGGGCACGCGATCGACGACGTCCATCACCAGATGAAAACGGTCGAGGTCGTTGCGCACCGCCATGTCGAAGGGGGTGGTGGTGGAGCCTTCTTCCTTGTAGCCGCGGACGTGGAGGTTCTTGTGGTTGTGGCGGCGGTAGGCCAGGCGGTGGATCAGCCAGGGGTAGCCGTGGAAGGCGAAGACGATGGGTTTGTCGCGGGTGAACAGGGTGTCGAACTCGGGATCGGTGAGTCCATGGGGGTGTTCCTCATGGGGGGTGAGGGTCATCAGGTCCACCACGTTCACCACCCGCACCTTCAGCTCGGGCAGTTCGCGGCGGAGGATGTCCACCGCGGCCAGGGTCTCGATGGTGGGGACGTCGCCGCAGCAGGCCATCACCACGTCCGGCTCGCCGTCGTGGTCGTTGCTGGCCCACTCCCAGATGCCCACCCCGGCCTGGACGTGGGCGTAGGCATCCTCCAGGCCCAGCCACTGGGGCTCGGGCTGTTTGCCGGCGACGATCACGTTCACCAGGTCCCGGGAGTTGAGGCACTTCTCGGCCACCCACA
>JALSHN010000013.1 GCA_026982215.1 Gammaproteobacteria bacterium | reverse complement strand
CCCGCCACTCCGGCATGCCCCCCTCCAGACGCCGCGCCGCCCGTCCCGCAGCCCGCAACCGTTCCACCGCCTCGAAGGCCAACAGACAGTGCGGCCCGCGACAATAAGCCACCACCTCCCGCCCCGGCGGCAACGAGGCCAGGGCCTCCTCCAGGCGATCCAAGGGTACGTTCACCGCCCCCGGCACATGGCCGGCGGCATACTCCTCCTCCGGGCGGACGTCCAACACCACCACCTCACCACTGCGCAGCCGCCGCAGCAAATCCTCGGCCCCCACGGCTTCCAACTGATCACGGCGCTCCAAATGATCCCGCAGCAGGGTCTGCACCTCGGCCAAATGGGCCTGAGCCACCTCGCGCAACTCCACGAACAGGGCCACCACATCCTCACCGCTCACACGATAAAACACCTGTTTGCCGCGTTTCTCACCCACCACCAACCCCGCCTGGCGCAACTGCTGCAAATGGTGGGAAGTGGTCGCCAGCGAGGCCCCGGTGGCTCGTGCCAGAGAATCCACCGAACGGGGCCCCTGGGCCAGCAACTCCAGCAACTCCAGACGATGACGATTGCCCAGGGCCTTGCCCATGCGGGCGATGACCTCGAACAACGACTGTTTGAGACTTGACATAGGGCGTTGCCTCTACAACAATCAAATTATTGTTTGATCTTAAAACTATTTGGCAGTCTCCACAATCGTTACAAAACGCCTGCCGGAGCGTCCAAGAACCACCTCGAGAGGACAGTGATGAACGAGTGGATCCTGCAACACGAACCCACCCTGCGGCTGGGGGCCTTTCTGGGCATCTTCACCCTGATGGCCGTGGCCGAGACCCTATTCCCCCGACGAGAACGGCGCCTACCCCGACGACGCCGCTGGCCCCACAATCTGGGACTGGTGGCCGTGAACACGGTTCTGCTGCGGATCCTCTTCCCCACCGCCGCCGTGGGTGTGGCCGCCTACGCCGCCCAACAGCACTGGGGCCTGCTGCCCTGGCTGAGCCTTCCCGCCCCAATGGCCTTCCTCGCCGCAGTGATCCTCATGGATCTCGCCATCTACCTTCAACACGTCATGTTCCACGCCGTCCCCGCCCTGTGGCGGCTGCACCGGGTCCACCACGCCGACCTGGACTACGACGTCACCACCGGAGCCCGTTTCCACCCCATCGAGATCATCCTCTCCATGCTCATCAAATTCGCCGTGATCGCCGCCCTCGGCCCACCGGTGGCCGCGGTGGTGGCCTTCGAGGTGATCCTCAACGCCATGGCGATGTTCAACCACGCCAACCTGCGCCTGCCGTCGGCCGTGGACCGCGTACTGCGCTGGATCGTGGTCACCCCGGACATGCACCGCGTCCACCACTCGGTGGAAGACGACGAAGCCAACTCCAACTTCGGTTTCAACCTCTCCTGGTGGGACCGGCTGCTGGGCACCTATCGCGAACAACCGCGCGGCGGTCATCAAGGGATGACCCTCGGCATCCGCACCTTCCGCGACCCCAAGACCTGCGCCACCCTCCCGGGCATGCTGCTCATCCCCTTCAAGGGACCGGTGGCCGGCTATGCCATCAACCGTCGGCGCTGGCAACGAGAAGGAGATGACACATGACCTCACGCCTCAGCAAAGCCGCGCTCCTCATCGCCCTCATCGCGGCCATCGTCTGGACCGGCATGAACAGCCAGCACCTCAGTGTCGAGGCCATCCGCCAGTGGATGAACGACGCCGGTCCCCTCGCCCCCCTGGCCTTCATCCTCCTCTATGCCCTGGCCACGGTGCTGTTCCTCCCCGGCTCATTGCTCACCCTCGCCGGGGGCGCCCTTTTCGGCCCCCTGCTGGGCACGGCGATCAACCTCAGCGGCGCCACCCTGGGGGCCACCCTCGCCTTCCTGCTGGCCCGTCATCTGGGAAGCGAGTGGGTGGAACGGCGCGCCGGCGGCATCGCCCGGCGGGTGCTGGACGGTGTGAACGCCGAGGGCTGGCGTTTCGTGGCCTTCACCCGTCTGGTCCCGGTATTCCCCTTCAACCTGCTCAACTACGCCCTCGGCCTCACCCGTATCCCGCTGCCGGCCTACATCCTCACCACTGCCGTGGCCATGATCCCCGGGGCGGCGGCCTACACCTACCTGGGCTATCTGGGACGCGAAGCCGCCCAAGGGGCCCAAGATCTGGCTGGCAAAGCGCTGCTCGCCCTGGGACTACTCGCCCTGGTGGCCTTCCTGCCGCGACTGATCGCCCGCCTGCGTCAACAACCGCCGTGGAGTGTAGTGCAACTGAGAGAGGCCTTGGAACAAGGAGACGTCGATCTGTTGATCGACGTGCGCAGCTCGGAAGAATACGCCCAGGGCCACCTTCCCCGGGCACGCAACATCCCCCTGGACCGGCTGGCGGACCACCTGGAAGAACTCGGCCCCTATCAAGAAAAGCGCATCGCCCTCATCTGCCGCAGCGACCGGCGCTCCCGCAACGCCGCGCTACGACTCACACGCGCCGGTTTCGCCCACGTGCACGTGGTCAGCGGTGGCATGGAAGAATGGCAGGCCAAAGGATGGGAAGTGAGCCGCGGAGAAGCGGGCGAAAAAACCGCGTAAAGACAACGGGGAGCGCGCCATGCGCCCCCCCTTCATTTCGTCAAGATCAACTTGCCGTGGCGGGTCAAACGCAAGCGGTACAACTGACCCTCATGACGGATCAGCACCTCCCGCCCCCCGGAAAACAACGCTTTACTCTCTATCACCGTCGGCGTCCCTCCATCAGGGGCGGGGAAAATCCCGGACTTGGGATCACTGGGTCTCTCTGAACTCATCACCTGACCTCCCGCAGGCAGCACTCATCTCGACCTCTGCACCATAGCCACCCAGAAGCACAACGTCAATACAAATGATAACGATTAACATTTACAATCTGAGACAAACTTGGCATACTCCTCCCCGCCAGCCAGCTTCATCGCCAGCCAGCATCTTTCATCCAACACGTCTCAGCGAATTGAGGAAGCAATGTGGCCATGAAGCACAAGCACAAAAAAGCGTTTATCGGCACCACCTTCATCAGCGTCTCCCTCGGGGCGGCTCCCGTGGCGACCGTGGCGGACGACACCCCGCCCACCGTCCTCGACAAGATCATGGTGATCGGCAACCCCGGGAACATCGACGAACTGCCGGGGGCGGCCCACCTCGTCACCCGGGAAGACATCAGCCAGCAGAACTACGACGACATCAATCAGGCCCTGCGCAAGGTCCCCGGGGTCTACCTGCGCCAGGAAGAAGGCTTCGGCCTGTTCCCCAACATCAGCCTGCGCGGGGTGGACACCTCCCGCAGCGCCAAGGTCACCCTGATGGAAGACGGGGTCCTCACCGCCCCCGCCCCCTATTCCGCCCCGGCGGCCTACTACTCCCCCACGGTGGGACGGATGAGCGGTATCGAGGTCCTCAAAGGATCCAGCCAGGTCAAATACGGCCCCCACACCACTGGCGGCGTCATCAACTATCTGGCCACTGCCATCCCCACCCGCCGCACCACCTACCTGAAGACCTCCTTCGGACGCTTTGGCGAACAGCGTACCCATGCCTACGTGGGCGACACCCTGGACACCGAAAAGGGACGCATCGGCCTCTTGGTTGAGGGCTATTACCGCCGCAACGACGGCTACAAGACCATCGATCAGACCCCCGATTTTCGCGACGGCGACGAGACCGGCTTCACCAAGCTCGACCCCATGGTCAAACTCGCTTGGGAACCCGACACGGCCATCTATCAACGGTTTGAATTCAAATACGGCAGCTCCGAGCTGGATGCCGACGAGACCTACCTCGGCCTGAGCGAAGCCGACTACGCCGCCGATCCCTTCCGTCGCTACGCCGCCAGCCGCTTCGACAACATCCAAAGCAAACAGACCCGCAGCTACCTGCGCTACACCCTGGCCCCCAGTGACGACCTCGACGTGGTCGCCACCCTCTACCGCAACACCTTCAAACGAAACTGGTACAAACTCAAGGACCTGCGAAACGTCAACGGCAACACCCTGAAGCTCTCCAACGCCTTGGCCGGCGCACAGAACGGCGACGGGCTGGCCTGTCTCAAGGGAGAGCTGGCCTGCACCCTGCGCATCCGCGCCAACAACCGTGATTATGAAGCCGAAGGACTGGACCTCGCCGGCTACTACCGTTTCACCACCGGCGAGGTGGCGCATGAAATCGCCGCCGGGGTGCGTTACCACCAGGACCAGGTCATTCGTTTCCAGTGGGACGACGACTACTCCCAACTGGCCAACGGCGCCATCGACGCCATGACCGCCGGCACCCCTGGCGGCGCCGGTGATCGCCTGCAGAAGACCCGCGCCCTGGCCGTCTACCTGCAAGACACCATCGAACTGGGAGCCTGGCGCCTCATCCCCGGCGTGCGCGCCGAACGCTTGGAACAGACCTACATCAACAATTACGCCGAAGTCGCCGCCCCCCGCGACGAACAGCGGAACAGCATGACCCTGTGGGGCGGCAGCCTGGGCCTCACCTATGCCCTCAACGATCGCTGGACCGGCTTCGGCAGCATCAACCGCGGCTACTCCCCGCCCAGCCCCAAGAGCGCCACCCAGGGTATCCGCGAAGAGACCAGCCTGGCCTATGAACTGGGGGCGCGCTACGCCGACCCCGAGCGGGCCGTGGCCCTGGAGGGCGCCCTGTTCCTCACCGACTTCGACAATCTCATCGTCATCGACAACATCGGCGGCACCGGCACCGGTGAGACGGAAAACTTCGGCCAGGTACGCAGCTACGGCGCCGAGCTGGCGGCGCGCTACGACGCCGGCATCGACAACGGCTGGGGATTGCGCAACCCGTGGTTCTTCTCCGTCACCTACACCAACGCCACCCAACGCAACGATGCCACCTCGACCGATCCCGAATCCATCTTCAGCTTCGGGCGCGCGGGCAACAAGGTACCCTACATCCCCGAGTGGGTGTTGAGCGCCGGTACCGGGGTGGAAACGGCGCGCTGGGGAGGCGAGATCAGCGGCAACTACGTCAGCGCCATGTACACCAGCGCCAGCAACGTCAGCGACCAGGTCAACGGCAACGGTGACCCCGACGCCCGCTTCGGCATGACCGACGCCTACCTGATCATCGACGCCGTGGCCCACTACCGCATGAACAAAAACGCCAAACTGTTCGCCGGGGTACAGAACCTCACCGATCGGAGATATCTGGTCTCCCGGCAACCGGAAGGCCCCCGCCCCGGCATGCCCTTGTTCGCCTATGCCGGTGTCGAGGTCCGGCTGTGAACCCGACCCCCCCACTGGGACGGTATGGCGCAAGCCATATCGTCCCCTTTTTCACCCCGGCTGAGACGAGATGATCGAACTGCTCCAACAAGGCGGCGGCATCATGTACGTGCTGCTGCTCCTCTCCATCCTGGCCACCGCCATCGTCCTGCTGAAGGGCTACCAGTTCCTCCAGGCCCGCCTGCGGCGAACCGATTTCATCGATCGGGTGATCGACCGGCTGGAGCAAGGCGACGTCAACGGCGCCCTGGACCTGCTGCAGCCCCTGCGACACCCCGTGGCCCGGGTGATGGAACAGGCGATCCGTTTCGGGCGCGACCCGCGTTACACCACCGCGGACACCGAGGCCGAGATCAGCCGGGTGGGCAGCGCCCAGATCCGCGCCTTGGAGTCGTGGTTGCGGGCATTGTCCTCCATTGCCCATCTGAGTCCGCTTCTCGGCCTGCTGGGCACCGTCACCGGCATGATCGACGCCTTCATGAACCTGGAAACGGCGGGCAGCCGTGTCGACCCCGCACTGCTCTCCGGCGGCATCTGGGAAGCGCTGCTCACCACCGCCTTCGGCCTCACCGTCGCCATCCCGGCCATGGCCGCCTTCTACTACCTCGAAGGCGAAGTGGACCAAGTCCGCGCGGACATGAAAGACGCCGCCATCCGCATCCTGCGTCTGTTCGGCAAAACGCCACACATCGGCGATCGCGACCAACACCCGCTGGAGGACGAACCCCATGGACTTTGAAGGCCGGGCCCGAATCCGCTCGCACCTCGACATCGCCCCCCTCATCGACGTGGTCTTCCTGCTGCTGGTCTTCTTCATGCTGACCACCACCTTCATGATCCCCGAAGCGGTGGAACTCGAACTCCCCCAATCCCACACCAGCACCCCCCACGACCCCGCCCCGATCGTCGTCACCGTGGCGGCCGACGGCCGCTTGACCCTCAACGGCGACCCCATCGCGCTCGAAGCACTCAAAACGGCGCTGCAACCCCTATTGAACCAGGCCGAAATCCGCACCATCACCCTCAAGAGCGACGCCGCCACCGAGGTCCGCCGGCTGCTGCAAGTGATGGACGAAATACGCGCCGCCGGCGGTGAACAGATCTCACTCGCGACCCGACGCCAGTGAAGTCATGACCTCCTCCCGCGCCCAACTCACCGTCACACTCACCATCGCCATCGGCCTGCACGCCGCCCTGGCCGCCTGGCTGCCCCCCTGGCGCGCCGATGTCCCCCCACCCCGCGAAGAAACGCCGCCGGTGCGCCTCCTGCTGGCCACCGCCTTGGCCGAGCAATCCGCTCCGGCAGCGGCCCCAGTACAGCCCGAACCCGTGCCGGAGCCCGAACCCGTGCCGGAGCCCGAACCCGTGCCGGAACCCGAACCCGTGCCGGAACCCGAACCCGTGCCGGAGCCCGAACCCGTACCGGAACCCGAGAC
>JALSHN010000012.1 GCA_026982215.1 Gammaproteobacteria bacterium | reverse complement strand
TCCTAACAGCAAGTACTATCGTCAGACCCGCATTGATCCTGCACGCGGCGAGATGTGGTTCTGTTCAGTCTATGATGCCAGGGAAAACGGCTGGAAGCGCTACAGCGAATATCGCTATTCCTGGTGAACTCGGGGGTTCTGGGGTGAGGGTGGTCGCGGGGGAGGCATGGCCATGTCGCGTGATTTTGGAGGATGGCGAGGGTGTCGGCCTTGAGTTGGGAGCAGATGCAGGCGCTGGTGACCGGCCTGCTGCGGCTCATGGGGTACAAGACGCGGATTTTTCCCGCTGGTCCCGACAAGGGTAGGGATATCGTGGCATCTCCCGATGGTTTCGGCTTCGAGAAGCCTCGCATCGTCGTCGAGGTCCAGCATCACTCGGGAGCCATGGAGGCCCAGCCCACTTGCAGTTTTCCGGGTGGGGCCATGAGCATGGCAAGGGGGTGTTCGTCAGTACGGGCAGGTTTGCCAAGGATGCCTATTTGAAGCCGAGTGGACGAAGATTCCGCTCGCGCTGCTGAGCATCGACGAATTCTTGCAGGCCTTGCTGGAATATTAGGATGATTTCGATCTGGAGACCCAGCGCCTGTTACCCTTGGAGAAGTTCTATTGGCCCGTCGATTGACGGGTGGCGATATGATTTAGATTTATGTTAACTTTCATAAGTTTTTTGATGAGTGGCGAGGAGTCATGAGAAAAAAGACCTACGTGGGGATCGACAAGGATGAGAACGGTGGCATGACCGCCACCGGAAAGATCATCCGTGATGCCTGGGCCTTCGGTATCCTTCCCGAGAACGAGACCTGCGCGGGTTGGAGCCAGGCCGCCATCGAGGATCTTTGGCGCAAGACACAGGCGGAGTGGGAAAAATATGGTTTTCTGGTCAACAACCTGCCGGAAGAGATCCGAGCGCGTTATTTGCGTATCCAGCAGGAGGCCATGCGCCGTGCCCGTGAGGCGGGGTGGGATCCGGCGCGAGAGCTCGATGACTGAATACGGTTCTGGGGCATGACCTCGTTCCATCACCTCATTGAAATCGACACGGGAGCGGGTCTCAGTGTCCATGACATCACTCGCGAGCTGGGCGAGCTGGTGCAGTGCAGCGGGGTGCAGGAGGGCATGCTGGTGGTCACTTCGTTGCATACGACCTTGGCGCTGAGCGTCAACGAGAATGAGGCCCGCCTGCTCGATGATATCCGTGACACGTTCTTGCGCCTCGTGCCGCCCGATGCCGCATACCGGCACAATGATATCCATCTGCGCGATTGTCCTCCGGATGAGCCGGAGAACGCCCATGCCCACCTCATCGCCATGATGCTGGGGAACAGCGAGACCCTAGCCGTTCACCAGGGCCGCCCCGTGCTCGGCCGCTGGCAGTCGTTGCTCGCCGTGGAGCTCGATGGGCCGCGGAGACGGCGGCTGGCGGTGCAGATTCTCGGGGAGTGACGCCCGTGGCTGAGAAATGGTTTCCCGCCGCGCACGGGAGCCGGTGTCGTTTGCCCATCGTTTGAGGTGCGCTTTGCACCGCTTTTGCTTCCGCTCGCCGATGGGATCGTGGCGAGCGGTTCCAGTGTTCCTTCTTCAGGGCGAGACAGCATGGCCGCGTGAGCGGTCGTGTCGGGTTTCGCCGTCGTTTTCAGTTTTTTTCTTTGTTGCCGAAGGGCTCTGCGGATCGTTTTCCGGGAGGATGCCGTGGGGCCGCGATGGGGCTGGGCATTGGGATGGGCGCTGTGGTCGTCGCTGTTGTGGGCGGGCACGGACCGGGTGATCGTGGAGTTGCATCCGGCGGCGGCCAAGCCGGGGCAGGTGGTTTCTTTGCAGGCGGGTGCGGGCTGGCCCGCGCTGTCCAAGGTTCGTGCGGTGGGTCGGCGCTTGCTGTTGCGCGCCGAGCGGATGTTGAGCGATTCCGAGGCACAGGCCTTGGCGGCACGGTTGGCGGAGGATCCGCGCGTGTTGCGTGCCGAGCCGGACCAGATCCTCTATCCAGCTCGGGTGCCGAACGACGCCTTGTGGCCGGACCAGTGGTATCTGCGCGCGCCGGAGTCGGTGCCGGCGGGGATCGATATGCCCGCCGCCTGGGAGTGGACCACTGGGGATGGGGCGGTGGTGGCGGCGGTGGTGGATACCGGGGTGTTGCCCCATGCCGATCTGGCCCCGCGCCTGTTGCCGGGGTTCGATTTCGTCTCCGATCCTCAGCTCGCTCGCGACGGTGACGGTCGGGACGACGACGCCTCGGATCCAGGGGACGATTGCGGTGCCGGCAGTTCTTGGCATGGGACGGTGGTGGCGGGGATCCTTGCGGCGACGGGGGACAATGCCATGGGGATCGCCGGGGTGGATTGGCGGGCGGCGGTGTTGCCGGTGCGGGTGTTGGGGGCTTGCGGGGGTTACACCTCGGACATCGTCGATGGCATCCGTTGGGCGGCCGGGCTCCCGGTGGCCGGGGTGCCGACGAATCCTAATCCGGCGCAGGTGATCAATCTGTCCATGGGGGGCTGGGGAAGTTGCGGTTTCACTCTGCAGGAAACCATCGACGAAGTGTTGGCTGCGGGGGTCACGGTGGTGGCGGCCGCGGGCAACGACGGTGGGGAGGCCGCCTGGAGCAGCCCGGGGAATTGCGACGGAGTGATCACGGTGGCCGCAGTGAGCCGCGACGGCGGGGCGACGTCTTACACCAATCGGGGCGATGCGGTGGATCTGGCGGCGCCAGGGGGCGATTCCCAGGGGGTGTTGGTGTCGTTGTCCAACAGCGGTTTTTCCGCACCGCTCGAGGATGCCTTCGCCTATGTGGAGGGCACCAGTATGGCGGCGCCGTTGGTGTCCGGTGTGGTCAGTCTGATGCACGCCCTGGCGCCGGGCATCACCCCGGCTGAGGTACGCCGGCGGTTGGTGGCGCATGCCCGGCCGTTTCCCGCGGGGAGTGCGCGGGGGTGTTCCGGTTGTGGCGCGGGATTGTTGCATGCCGCGGCGGTGTTGGCGGCGCTGGCGCCCAACCGGCCGCCTCGGGTGGAGCTGGTGGAGACGATGCGGGTGCAGCCGGGGGAGAGGGTGGTGGTGCAGGCCCGGTGGAGCGATCCCGATGGTGATGCGGTGCAGGCGAGGTGGCGTCAGGAATCGGGGCCGACGGTGGTGTTGCAGGATGCGGATCCGGCCGCGCTGAGTTTCACCGCGCCCCCGCCGCCGGCGAGCCTGGCATTCCGCTTGACACTGCAAGATGGGCGCGGCGGGGTGACCGAGGCGACGGTGACGGTGGTGGTGAATGCCCCACCCGAGGTGTATGCCGGCCAGGATCGGGTGGTGGCGCCAGGGGAGTCGGTGCGCCTGTCGGCCGAGGCGGTGGATGACGGACGTGTCGTCCAGTGGCGCTGGCACCAGTTGTCGGGACCGCCGGTGGTCCTGGTCGATGATCGGAGCCGCGAGTTGCGGTTTGTCGCCCCGGAGGAGACGGGGGTGTTGGCGTTCCAGGTGACGGTGCGTGACGACGACGGGGCGGAGGCCGAAGACCGGGTGGCGGTGCGGGTGAATCGGCCCCCCCGGGTAATGGCTTCCTCGCTGGAGGGGGGCGTCGTCAATCCCGGGGAACAGGTGGTTTTGTCGGCGCAGGTGGAGGACGAGGACGGGGAGGCGTTGCGCTATCGCTGGCGGCAGACAGGCGGTCCGGTGGTGGTGCTGCAGGCGGCGGAGACGCTGGAGGCCTCGTTCACAGCGCCGAACGAGGCCGGTGGCTTGCGTTTTCTGTTCACGGCGAGCGACCCCTGGGGCGGTGAGTCGTCGGTGGAGGTGACGGTGAGGGTCAATGGGGCGCCACTGATCCGCTTGGCGCCGTTGCAGCTCGATGACGCGGGCCGCCTGTGGCTGGATGCCTCGGAGAGCCGGGATCCCGAGGGGGATGCCTTGACGTTCCTCTGGGAGGACAGTGGCGGCGCGGTATTGGCCCAGGGGGGCCGTGTGGTGCTGGATAAGCCGGTGACGGGGGCGATGTTGCGTTTGCGTGTGCGGGACGCCTGGGGGCTGGAGAGTACGCTGACATTCCAGGTGCCGCCCATACCCGAGCCGACCCCCGAGCCGACACCCGAGCCGACACCCACCTTGCGCGTGGGAGAGGTGGCGGCTCAGGTGAGTGAAACCGCGGGCGAGGTGGTGTTGGAAGTGGAACGTGAGGGCGATTTGAGCTCGGAAGTGGTGGTCGAGTGGAAAGTGGTCGCGGGGGAGGCCCTGGCGGAGGAAGACTTCGTGTTGCTGAATCCGCGGCTGGTCTGGGGAGCGGGGGAGGGCGGGGTGCGCCGTGCGGTGCTGCGCTTACTGGATGATGACCTGGACGAGGGGGCGGAGTCCTTGTCGCTGGAATTGAAATGGCGTGACCGAGTGTTGGGGCGTTTACAGTTGTGGCTGGAAGACGATGAGCGGCCTCCCGGCGGTTGGGTGCGTTTTCGCGAGCAGTCGCTACGCCTGCCCGAGGGCGTGGGCAGGCGGGTGATCGTGGTGGAGCGCCGAGGTGGCGCAGGGGCGATCCAGGTGGCCTATGACAGCGAGGGCGTGAGCGCCGATGCCTCGGACTATGGGCCTCTCTCGGGGGTGTTGAGCTGGGGAGACGGCGAGGAGGGGCCACGGGAGATCGTGCTGGAGGTTTATGACGACGCCACCGGGGAGCCCGACGAGCGACTGCGACTGCATTTGATCCCCTTGCAAGGGGGGGCAGGGGTGGCCGGTGTCAACCCATTGGAGATCACCATCCTCGACGACGATCCCAAGTGTTTCATCGCCACCGCCGCCCACGGTTCGGGCATGGCGCGTGAGGTGCGCTGGTTGCGGGCTTTCCGGGATCAATATCTGCTGCCCCATCCCTGGGGGCGGGAGTTGGTGGCGTGGTATTACCGCCACAGCCCGCCGTTGGCGGCCTGGATCGCCGGGCACGACCAGGTCCGGGCCTGGGTTCGAGTCCTGCTGCGGCCCTGGGTGTGGTTCAGTGAACAGGTGGTGGATCCGGCAGTCTTCGCTGCCCAGAGCGATCACAAGCCCTGAGTCACAGGGGGTGGACCAGGTCGTGGAGCAGGGCCAGGGAATGGATATGACCACTACGGTGATCCTGGATACAGCGGGCCACCAGTGGGCTGCGCAGCTCGTGGGCGCGTTGTTCCAAGTCATCGGCGCTGAGCCACAGGGTATCGACGATGGGGCTATCCAACGGTCCCCGGGGGGCATCCAGATCGATGCTCCCGGCGATCGCCAGGCGTAGGAAGGTCTCCCCGGAGGGGGCATCCCAGCGGTAGAGGCCGACGATGTGATGGGGGGTGAAGGGCCAGCCGGTCTCTTCGAGGACCTCCCGGCGGACGGCGTCGAGGAGATTCTCTCCCATCTCCCAATGACCGGCGGGTTGGTTGAGGAGGAGCCGGTCACCCTGGCGTTCGGCCACCAATAGATAGCGACCGTCTCGTTCGATGACCCCGGCGACGGTGACCCGCGGGCGCCAGCGCTCGTTCACGGGGCGCTCAGGGTGAGGCGGCCGCGGTGGTGGACCAGGGCGAGATGACGCAGGGCCGACATGCCCAGCAAGACCTCGTCACTGCCCGTGGCCACCACGGTGGCCGGGACGTCGCGCAGGTGCAACGGGCCGATGTGTAGAGAGGCGATGCGGGTGCGCCATCCCACCACGGTGCCGTTGACGCTGCGATAGCGTTGCGCCTCGCCCAGTACCAGGCCCGCCTCGCGAGCCAGGGGGACCGGGATCACCACCTCGGCGGCACCGGTGTCCACCAGCAGACGCGCCGGGATGCCGTTGATCCGCCCGGCGGCGGTGAACTGGCCGTGTTCATCGGCATGGAGCACCACCGGCCCGGGGTGGATCACCGTGGCGCGTGCCTCGCTCCCCTGCCAGCCCGTGGGGGCGAACAGCAGCCAGCCGCCGAGGAGCAGGGCGAGCCAGGCGGCCACGGTGGGTGGGGCGATGGGGGAGGGCAGGGTGGCGTTCATGGATGGATTATACCCAAGGGGCGTAAGGGTTCCCAAGAGGGGAAGGCGGTTTGCCACCGGCATCGATTGCTGATGGAGGCCTTCGATTGAGGGGCGCCGTCAGTCGTCGCCGGGAGCGAGCGCGCCGCGGCAGGGAACGGCCTGGGGGCGGGGAGGGGTGCAGTCCAGACGCAGGGCGGTGAGTCGGCCACCCCAGACACAGCCGGTGTCCAAAGGGTGGATGCCGGGGTCGTCCACCGGCCCGAGGGTGGACCAGTGGCCGAAGACGATGGCGAGGTCGCGGTTGCGCCGTTGCGGGTGGCGGAACCAAGGGATGAGGCCGGGCGGGGCTTGGTCGGGCGGCCCTTTGAAGCCGAGGTCCAGGCGGCCCTGACGATCCACGCAGCGGATGCGGGTGAGGGCGTTGATGCTGTAGCGCAGCCGCGGCCAGCCTTCCAGGCCGGAATCCCACAGCTCGGGTCCGTCGCCGTAGATGTGGGCGATGAGCTCCCCCCAACGGGGGCCGCTGAGCCAGTGGTGCACCTCTTCGGCACAGGCCCGGGCGGTGTCCAGGTCCCATTGGGGGGGGAGGCCGGCGTGGACCAGGGTGTAGCCTGGCCCGGGGTCGTGGTGCAGCAGGGGCTGGCGGCGCAGCCAGTGCAGTAGTTCCTCGCCGTCGGCGGCCTCCAGGACGTCGTGAAAGGTGTCCTTGCGACGCGGCGGGCGCACGCCGGCGGCCACCGCCAGCAGGTGGATGTCGTGGTTGCCGAGCACGGTGAGGGCGGCCGCGCCCAGCTCG
>JALSHN010000011.1 GCA_026982215.1 Gammaproteobacteria bacterium | reverse complement strand
GGCGGCGAGGGAAACCTGGGCATTGGTCTCGGGGTCGTCGGTGGCCGCCACCACCAGGGCCACGCCGTCCAGGTCCTGGTCGCGGAAATCACGGCCCACATGTTGGATGCCCCCCGCCTTGCGGCGTGCGCTCAAGGCCGCGCCCAGCTCGGGGGCCACCACGGTGACCCGGGCACCGGCCCGCTCCAGCAGCGCCACCTTGCGCGCCGCCACTTCACCACCACCCACCACCAGACAGGGCCGACCGCGCAGGTCGATGCAGATGGGCAAGTAATCCATGGGCCGGGAGCTTAACCCGCCTTGCCCGCCTCGGCCAGTAGGGCGCGCAACTCGGGCACGCAGGAACCGCAGCCGCTGCCGGCGCCGGTGAGCTCGGTGAGCCGTTCCACCGAATCGGCCCCCTGACTGATGGCCTCCAGCAGGGTGTTGCGCCCCACGTTCATGCAGGCGCACACCGTGGGGCCGGCATCCCGGGTGCCCGGGGGCGGACGGCCACTGAGGAGATAGCGGCGGGTGGCATCGTCCAGGGCCCCCTTGGGGAACAGCGAGGCCAGCCAATCCCGGGGCGGCAGTGCCTCACGGGGACCGATGAACAGGGCACTCTCCAGGGTGCCGTCCACCAGGCGCACGCCGCGGTAACGCCGGGCACCGGCGTCCAGGTATTCCACCCACTGGGCCACGTGCTCGCTGGTGCACAGGATCCCGCGGGCCCAATCGGCCCAGTCCTCAGGGGTCTGGTCACCGGCCAGCTCGTAGTGGTAATGCTGCTCGCCGCGGGCGCGGGCCCAGTAGATGAGGCCGGGCAGCTCCAGCTTGCGGCGGCTGAGGAGAAAGCCGTACCACACGGGCTGCACCGGGGTGAGCCGCACCGGGGTGTGTTTGGATTCCGGCTGGCCGGAGAGG
This sequence comes from Gammaproteobacteria bacterium, assembly GCA_026982215.1. Taxonomy (GTDB): domain Bacteria; phylum Pseudomonadota; class Gammaproteobacteria; order S012-40; family S012-40; genus S140-43. The sequence goes on along the minus strand of JALSHN010000011.1, from coordinate 5,907 downwards.
GGGTCGCGATCGGGGTTGACCACCCGGTTGATGCGGGCGTTGGCGGCGAACTGGTCACTCCAGTGCATGGGGACGAACACCTCGCCACGGCGCTGACCCGGCTCGGCATGTACCCGCAGCACCACCGCCCCCCAGCGGCTCTCCACCCGGGCCAGACCGCCGTCCTCCAGCCCCCACTGGATCAGGTCGCGGGGATGGACGGCGACGAAAGGCTCGGGATCGTGCTCGCTGAGGCGGGGGGCGCGACCGGTTCGCGTCATGGTGTGCCATTGGTCACGCAGGCGGCCGGTGTTGAGTACCGCCGGGTATTCCAGGTCGGTGGGATTGGCCGGCCCTCGGGGGGTGATGGGGATCAGCCGCGCACGGCCGTCGGCATGGGCGAAGCGCCCGTCGCCGAACAGCCGCGCCCGCCCCCGTCCCTGGGCGTCCATGGGCCATTGGATGGGGGCCATGGCGTGGTAGCCGGCCTCGTCCAGCTCGGCCAGCGGCCCCAGATTCAGGAAACGGTCACCCTCGTTCTCGAAACGGGTGAGCTCGGCGTATTCGCGGAACACCTGGGAAGGGCTCTCATAGGGAAAGCCCGATTCGAACCCCAGGCGCCGGGCCATTTGGGTGAAGATCCACCAATCACCCCGGGCCTCTCCGGGCGCGGGCAGGAAGGCGCGGGAACGGGAGATGCGGCGTTCGGAGTTGGTGACCGTGCCCTCCTTTTCCCCCCAGGTGAGGGCGGGAAAGAGGATGTGGGCGTGGGCGGTGGTATCGGTGTGGCGCTCGCTCTCGGAGACGATCACCAGTTCGGCACACTCCAAAGCCTCGCGTACCCGATCGGCATCAGGCAGGCTGACCACCGGGTTGGTGCAGGCGATCCACACCGCCTTGATGCGGCCGTCGCGGATGCGCTCGAACAACTCCACCGCCTTCGGTCCCGGGGTGTCGGCCACCCGCTCCACCCCCCAAAAACGGGCCAGGCGTTCCCGGGCCTCGGGGTCATCCAGCTCCATATGGGCGGCGAGCATGTTGGCCAAGCCCCCCACCTCGCGGCCACCCATGGCATTGGTCTGACCGGTGAGCGACAACGGCCCCGAGCCGGGGCGGCCGATACGCCCGGTGTACAGGTGGCAGTTGAGGATGGCATTGACCTTGTCGGTGCCGGAACTGGTCTGGTTGATGCCCTGGGAGTAGCAGGTGACCACCCGCTCGGTGCGGGCAAACAGGCGGTAGAACTCGGCCACCCGATCCTCGGGGAGGTCGCAGGCGTGGGCCACGGTGGCGATGTCCGGGGCGCTCTCCCGGGCCGCCGCCAGGGCCTCTTCCACCCCGTTGCAATGGTTCAGGAACAACTCATTGGCCTCGCCTGTCCGTTCCAGATGGACCAGCAGGCCATTCCACAACACGGCATCAGTACCAGGACGCAGGGCGAGATGGAGATCGGCCAGATCGCGGCTGGCGGTCTGGCGGGGGTCGATCACCACCACCTGGAGATCGGGGTTGGCGGCCTTGGCATCCACCAGCCGCTGATGGAGCACCGGGTGGCACCAGGCCATGTTGGAACCGGCCAGCACCACCAGCTTGGCCCGCTCCAGGTCGTCATAGCAGGCTGGCACCAAGTCCTCGCCGAAGGCCCGCTTGTGCCCGGCCACCGCCGAGGACATGCACAGTCGGGAGTTGGTATCGATCTGGGCGGTGCCCAGATAGCCCTTCACCAATTTGTTGGCGACATAATAATCCTCGGTGAGGAGCTGTCCGGAGACGTAGAAGGCCACCGCCTCGGGGCCGTGGCGCTCGATGATGGCCCGCAAACGGGCGGCGGCGGTGTCCAGGGCGGTATCCCAATCACAACGCTCGCCATCCACCTCGGGATACAGCAGCCGGCCCTCCAGGCCCACCGTCTCCCCCAGAGCGGCGCCCTTGGAGCACAGCCGCCCCCCGTTGGCGGGGTGATCGGGATCCCCCTCCACCAACACCACCCCATCGGTGGTGCAAGTGGCGATGACCCCGCAACCTACGCCACAATAGGGGCAGACGGTGCGCACCGTGCGTCCGTCCGCTTGTTCAACCATCGAATTCACCACAGAATGTCTCCCCCTTGTTCAATCCAATCCATCGAGCGCCCATGAAAACCAGCCGATCTCTCTACACCGTCCTGCTCGCCAGCGCCCTGCTCACCGCCTGCTCCAACGACGAGGCCATCCCCGGCCGCTGGTACACCAGCGAGCAGGTCGCACTGGGAGAACGCATCTTCCAGGAAAACTGCCAGCGTTGCCATGGTGAACGCGCCGCCGGCACCACCGCCGACTGGAGGGAACCCCTGCCCGATGGCCGTTATCCACCGCCGCCGCTGGATGGCAGCGCCCATGCCTGGCACCACCCCCTGAGTCAATTGGAGCGCACCGTGCGCCTCGGCGGCGCTCCGGTGGGTGGCTGGATGCCGGCCTTCGGCGACAAGCTCTCCGATGCCGAGATCAAGGCGGTGCTGGCCTACTTCCAGAGCCTGTGGCCGGACCGCATCTACCAGGCCTGGCTGGGACGGGGCGGACTGGACTGATTCGACCATGATGAACATCAATCCCAATGTCTTCATCTTCTCGGTGGTCACCGTGGCCGGCATCGGGGTGGCCATCTGGGGCTGGCGGATCCGCCAACGCTCCCGGACCCGGGCCCACTGGCCCCATACCGAGGGGGTAATCGTCGCCTCACGGCCCGGCCTGGCGGAGAACGACCTGCTGCCCCACATCGAGTTCGCCTACACCGTGGACGGTCGGGAATACCGCCGGGTGTTCCGTTTCCCCGAGGGCACCCATCCCTTGCCCGAGTTCACCCAGAGTTATCTGGACAAATACCCCGAGGGCAAGGCGGTGACCGTCTATTACGACCCCGACGATCCCGAGCAGGCCACCCTGGAACCGGTGGCCCACGACGACTGGCTGGTGTTGGCCGCTGGCATCGTCACCGCCGTGGGCGGGGCGTTGGCCCTGCTGCTGCACTGAAACCTTCACCATCACCCCCGGAGACCGGCGCGGCTACCCCCGTCGTCCTCCGGGGCCAGACACTGATTTCTCGAGGTGTGCATGCGTCTGTCCGGACTGTATCTCTATCCGGTGAAATCCCTCGGCGGCATCCAAGTCAACCAATGGCCGCTGGACGAGCTGGGCCTGGCACTGGACCGCCGCTGGATGGTGGTGGATCGCGAGGGGCGTTTCCTCACCCAGCGCCAGCATCCCAAGATGGCCCTGATCCGCCCGGCGCTGGACGATGAGGGACGTCTCACCCTGCGCCATCCCAAACTGCCCGCGCTCCACGTCCCCCCTGCGCCGGTCGAGGCCGCCACGATGGCGGTCCAGGTGTGGCAGGACCGCGTGGAGGCCCTGCGGGTGGGGGATGCCCCCGATACCTGGCTGCGCCGCGCCCTGGGCATCCACTGCCACTTGGTGTGGCTCCCGCCCGGGACACACCGGGCGGTGGACCCGGAGTACGCCCCGGGGGCGATCACCAGTTTCACCGACGGTTTTCCCTTGCTGCTCATCGGCGAGGGCTCGCTGGCTGAGCTCAACGCCCGCTTGCAACAGCCCGTCTCCATGCGCCGTTTCCGCCCCAATCTGGTGGTTTCGGGCAGTGAGCCCTTCGCCGAGGACCACTGGCGACGCATCCGCATCGGCCAAGTGGAGATGGAGGTGGTCAAGCCTTGTTCCCGCTGCGTGGTCACCACCGTGGATCCGGACACCGGCATCCCCCAAGGCCCCGAGCCCTTGCGTACTCTGGCCACCTTCCGCCGCCGCGACAACAAGGTCTACTTCGGCCAGAACGTGGTCCATCGAGGCCCCGGACGGCTGCGGGTGGGCGACACGGTGCAGGTGATCGCCTGAACCCTCAGGCGGCCGCCTGCACCAGGGAGAGGCGAATCACACCGTCCACCACCTCCACCGGGTAGGTACGCACACAGCCCTCGTCGGGAGCCACCGCCTCGCCGCTCTCCAGCTCGATGCGCCAGTTGTGCAGCGGACAGGCCACCCGGTGATCGAAGACGATCCCCTCGGCGAGGGGGCCGTCCTTGTGCGGGCAACGGTTGTCCAGGGCGAAGATACGGTCGTCACCGGTGCGGAACACCGCGATCTCCCCTTCCGGGGTCTTCACCACCCGCGCCCCACGGCGCGGGATGTCGTCCACTCGTCCAATCTCGATCCACTCACTCATGTCACACGACCTGCTTCAAAGGGATGAATTGTGCCCGTTTGTCCTCGGCGGCCAGCTCGGCCCACGGATCCTTCTGGGCGTACTTCTGCGATTCCAGGAAGCGCTGGTAGAGTGCCTTGCGGCCTTCCTCGTCCTCGACCACCCGCTGCTTGACGTAATTGAGGCCCACGCGCTCCACCCACGGCGCGGTACGCTCCAGATACCAGCCCTCCTCGCGGTAGAGCTGGATGAAGGCGCAGCAGTATTCGATCACCTCTTCCTCGGTGGCCACCTTGCACAACAGATCGGTGGCGCGCACCTTCACCCCGCCGTTGCCGCCGATGTGCAGCTCGTAACCGGAATCGACACACACCACGCCGAAGTCCTTGATGGTGGCCTCGGCGCAATTGCGCGGACAACCCGAGACGGCCATCTTGAACTTGTGCGGCATCCATGATCCCCAGGTGACCTTCTCCAGCTTGATGCCCAGACCGGTGGAGTCCTGGGTGCCGAAACGGCACCACTCAGAGCCGACACAGGTCTTCACCGTGCGCAGGGCCTTGCCGTAGGCGTGCCCGGAGACGAAACCGGCGGCATTGAGATCGGCCCACATCTTGGGCAGGTCTTCCTTCTTCACCCCCAGGAGGTCGATGCGCTGACCGCCGGTGATCTTCACCGTGGGCACCTGGTACTTCTCCGCCACCTCGGCGATGGCGCGCAGCTCCGCCGGGGTGGTCACCCCACCCCAGATGCGCGGCACCACCGAATAGGTGCCGTCCTTCTGGATGTTGGCGTGGGCGCGTTCGTTGATGAAACGGGAGGCCGGGTCGTCCTGGGCCTCGGCGGGCCAGGTGGAGATGAGGTAATAATTGAGCGCCGGCCGGCAGGTGTGGCAGCCGTCCTCGTTGCGCCAATCCAGCGCCTGCATCACCTCGCTCATGGAGGTGAGATGGCGCTCGCGAATCGCCTCACGCACCTGCTGATGGGTGAAATCGGTGCAGGGGCACAGGGGCTTCTCCTTGGGGCTGGCGTCATAGTCCCCACCCACGGTGGCGGCGATGATCTGCTCCACCAGACCGGTGCAGGAACCACACGAGGCCGAGGCCTTGGTGTGGGCGCGCACCTCATCGAGGGTGAACAGGCCTTTCTTGGTGATCGCCTCGACGATCTCCCCCTTGCACACCCCGTTACAGCCACACACCTCCATGTCGTCGCTCATGGCCGCCGCGGCGTTCTCGCCCCCATGGCCGGAATCCCCCAGATGGTGCTGGCCGAACATCAAAGTGTCGCGGATCTCGGAGACGTCGGTGCCATCCTTGAGCAACTGGAAGTACCAGGCCCCGTCCACGGTGTCGCCGTAGAGCACCGCACCGACGATGCGGTTGTCGCGGATCACCAGCTTCTTGTAGACACCGTGGGCGGCGTCCTTCATCACGATCTCTTCGGTACCCTCGCCGCCCATGAAATCGCCGGCGGAGAACAGATCGATACCGGTCACCTTGAGTTTGGTGGAGGTCACCGAACCGGTATAACGGGCATAACCGAGCTGGGCCAAGTGGTTGGCCGCCACCTTGGCCTGCTCGAACAACGGCGCCACCAAGCCGTAGGTCTGGCCGCGATGTTGGACACACTCGCCCACGGCATAGATACGCGGATCGTAGGTCTGCAGGGTATCGTTCACCACCACGCCGCGTTCGCAATACAGCCCCGCCGATTTGGCCAAATCGATATTGGGGC
>JALSHN010000010.1 GCA_026982215.1 Gammaproteobacteria bacterium | reverse complement strand
ACAATTCGCACTCCCTGCGCCCGTAGCTCAGCGGGATAGAGCGTTGGCCTCCGGAGCCAAAGATCAGGAGGTCGACAAAATCGCCGGGAGCGATTTTGATCGCGCGCAGCGCGACCCGAAGGGCGCAGGGCAGGAAGCCCGGAGTCATCCTCTCGGGCTGCGACGCGGAAGCGCCGCCGACCGAAAAACCTGGCATCTACCCCCATGGAATGATGTCGGTATAGTACAATTCACCCCGACGAAGCGCCCGTAGCTCAGCTGGATAGAGCGTTGGCCTCCGGAGCCAAAGGTCAGAGGTTCGAATCCTCTCGGGCGCGCCATCTCCCCTTCACGCCGTCACCATTCGCTGGGCCAGCGCCACCCGGACGGCGCGGCGAATGCTCCGCTCCATCCCCCGTTTCCCGGTGGCCACACACGAAACCCAGGGCCGCGGCGGATCGTTCAACGCCTCGCGGATATGGCGTCCCAACAAGGTCCGCATCATGGTCATCAACACCACCACATCCGCCTCCCGGGCCCGTCGTTTGACCCGCTCCAACTCCTCCCCCCAATTGGAACTCCAGCCGGTATGGACAAACTCCACTTCCACCCCCGGCCAGTCGGCAGCCACGGCCCGACGCACCGCCTCGTCGTACCGGGCCTGAGTCTCGTTGCCACCAACGAACAACACCCGCACCTCCGCGCCTTCCCGCAGCACCGCCTCCACATCGTCCTCCGCCGCCGAAGCCGCCTCCTCGACCACCCCCCTCAACGACTGCCACCGCTCCTCAGGGGCTCCGCTGACACGCAACGACTCCCGCACCTCCATGGCCTCGGCCGGATCGCGGTCACGCACCGCATAAAACCACTCCTGCAACATGTTCCACGCCAGCTCATCTTCGCCCAGGCGGCGGTACAGTCGATAACGCGCCCGGTACAGATCCACGGCATCCCAGGCCGGATCCAGCTCGACCTCGTCCAGCCAGTTGCTGAAACGCCGCGCCAGCGCGGTGTCCTCCAATGCCAACCCCTCCAGGGCATCCAATCCCTCCCGGGCGGCCCCCACCTCCCCCTGTTGTAACCATTTCAGGATCAAGTGCGACCACCAGCGGAAACGTTGCTCGCGAGGACGCCGGCCATCCTGAGCCATCTCCCGGAGCCCCACCTGAATCGTTCGGGAAGACCAAGTCCCCTCGCAATCCAAGAGGACCTCCAAGGCCTTCTCCCCCCAGTCCCGCCACAGGGTCTCGGCGATCTCCACCACCGCCCCCTCGTCGTCCATCAACTGGGCCCACTCCAGCAACCGCCCCAAATCAGCGAGGGGGAAACGCCGGGAAGAACAGCGAATGGCCCGCCAAGCCCGCATCGCCGAGGGTAACTGCCCCACATCAGCACTCATCATCCGGGCCACCGCGATGATGAAGTGCAGCTCATCCACCACCCCCAGGCGCTCGAAGGCCTCGCCATGCGGTGAATCCAACACCGCGCTCAAGGCCTGCTCGGCATGCTGCAAGGCCTCCTCGCGCAAACCATCGGCATCCTCCCCATCATGGGTGAACTCCAGATAGCGCAACACCGCCAACAGATAACGCCCATGAGGCGCCCCCTCCGGATCCTGGGCCACGGCCTCCTGCAGACGGGCCTCCACCCGCGACAAGGCCTCACGCACCGAATCCCGTCGTGACTGCGCCCCGATGCGCACCTCCTGCAAGGTACGAAAGCCCGCCTCCACCAGGGCCAGATCCGCCAACCACTCCGCCTGGGGCGACTCCTCCACCAACCCCTCGAACAACTCCCGTGCCCGGGTGATCTCCCCGAGGGCCTGGCAGGCCTGGCCCAGCTTCCGGCGCACCCGGCGGGAAAACCCCGTCCATCGAGGGTCCTCTCCCCACGCCCCCAGGGCCCGATAAAGGATCTGCAACACCGCCTTGGCCGAACCGGCCTCCCCTTGCCGCAAGGCCTCACTGGCCAGCCACAGCACCTGTTCCAGCTCCCGCGCCCCCAGCACCGTGACCTGACCACGCAACAGGCGCAGAGCGGCCACCTCCCGCCCCTCCTCGTAAAGGACCGCCAACAGATTCTGGGCCATGCAGCGCCCGGCCCCACCGCAGCGATCGGCCGCCCGCTGGAAATCATCCCGGCGTGCCGCCAACAAACGATCGATGGCATCGAGGCGACGCTGACGGGCATACCCCGCCAACAAACCGGCCAGATACCACTGGCGGCGCCCGTCGTTGAATTCCGGCCGCGAGAAATCCGCCTCCCGCCCCGGGATCAAGGCATCCATGAATCCCAGATGGAAATAACTCCGCTCCCGACCGCCGTTGAGCGCCAACACCGACTCCACCAGATCCAGCAGCTCCGGGGGTGCCAAGCTCCCTTCACTGCCCGCGGCACAGGCCACCACCTGATCGATGAGCACCCGATCCAACTGGCAGAATGCCTCATCCAGCGCCACCGCACCTGCTGAGGCCAGATCTTGCTGAACCTCAGGCGCCTCCACCGGCGCCTCCCGCGACTGGGAGAGGGTCTCCACCACCGGCATGAGAAAGGCCCAGTGCCCGGACTGGAGGCACAACACCGAGAAATAACGCCACACCGCCTCACGGCCGAACTCCTCCACCAGCGCCTCGGCGATCTCCTCGACCCCCGCCACCGGCTCGATCTCCCCCACAACCACGCCGCGCCCATCGTGAGGGATACCGCAACGATCCAGAAAGCGACACAACAACGGCGCATGGCGCCGGAGGTAGTACACGGCGAACAGCGCAGCCCAGGTCGACGGCTCGATCACCTCAGGGGCACACCGCGCCAACAACGACAACACCTCATTGCGAGGCATGCGGAACAACGTCTGGGGACGAAAGTTGATCCGCCGCGCCAATCGTCTCAACACCTGAGGACGATAGGGCTCGAGATCCTCATCGAACAAACCGAGCAACACCTCCGCCTGGGCATCCCGCTCCAGGCCGAACCACACCGCCCGCCACGACAGTTCCTCAGCCATCGCCGCCTCCTTCTACGATTCACCATCCCCTGCAAACGGGTCGACGAAGGCGCCGAAACGAACACGGGCCGCACCCAGGCGGCCCGCAGAGCAACATCCCTCAAGCAGCGATCACTCGAAGGCGGCAAACTCGCTCACCACCAAGCCATAAGGCCCCAGCCCGGAGGCGAAACGCTCACCGGGTACCGGCGAGAGCGCCCCACTGTTCCGGTCGAGCCGATAGGCACTGATGTTACCGGCGCCGTTGTTGGCCACATAGACGAAGCGATCCGCCGGATCCACCGAGACCGCATAAGGATACCAATCCGCCGCAAAGGGTGAACCCGCCACCTCCACCAACCGCCGCCCCTCGCGGTCCAGGCGATAGGCGGTGACATCATGGCTGCCCCAGTTGGCGGCATAGACGAAACGTCCCGAGGGGTCCACGGTCACCGAATAGGGTTGAGCACCAGCGGGGAAAGGCGAGCCGGGGACAGGGATCAATCCCGTACTCCCCACCTGGAACATAGAGACCGTGGTATCCCCATAGTTGGCCACGAACAAAAAGCGGTCCTGGGGATCGAAGGCGGTGTAGATGGGCCGGTCCTCGGTCATCACCGGTCCCCCTACGGGCTGGAGACGTCCCTTGTCCCGATCCAGGCGATAGAGCATCACCGAGCGACCGTAAAAATTGCTCACCGCCGCCAGTTCCCCGTCACGGGAGAGCGTCACGCTGATGGGATGGCGTCCGGTGGACGCCTCGTCCGCCATCGCCTGCAACCCGCCCTCTTCGCCTAGACGGTAGAGACGCACGATGTCGCTGTCCTCCAAGGTCACCAGCAACCAGTAGCCCGTAGGATCCACTGCCACCCCATCGGGATAGGCCCCCACCGGGAAGGGAGAGCCGGGCAGCTCACGCAAACGGTCCCCCTCCGCCCGCAACACCGAAATCGTCCCTGACCCCTGATTGGCCACATAGACCGTACGCCCATCGGGCGCCGCGGCGATGGCCACCGGATAGCGTCCCACCGGATAGGGACTGCCCCGAAGCGGAATCAAACGGCCATCTTCCCCCACCCGATAGGCCGAAACGTCATGTTCCGCCTGATTGGCGGAAAACACATACTCCACCGTTCCCGCCCGAGACAGCGGCAGGCTCACGAAGGCCCACGACAAGGCCCCGGCCAGCAACGCCGCCATCCAACGTCCCCCATGCCCCATACGGGTATTCATCGACTCCCCCTCCCAAAACGAAACACCCATTCAGGATATATTCAGGAAAGAGGGGATTTCAAACTGGACAAGTCAGAAATCGAACACCGAGCCGCATCACCCGGCGGCGGCTGACGTATAATCCCATGGTGAGCCCCGGTAGCTCAGCCGGATAGAGCAACCGCCTCCTAAGCGGTAGGTCGGACGTTCGAATCGTCTCCGGGGCGCCAACTCCCCTCTCAATTGGAGAGCGCTTTACCGCGTCCACGGATGAGCGCCCGCTGACGCTGGAAGATGTGCCGGACCAACAGTCCTCGCTCCTGCTCATCCAGGAAAGGGAACTCCACCCGTACCTGGAAATCTCCCTGTTCCTCGCGGGGGCGACAATCCACCACCCGCCCATAGGTATTGAGCAGAAAGCCGGTCTCCTCCACCCCGAGGCGCATATGGAGATAACGCCCCACCGGCAGACACTTGGGAGCGGCGAAGGCCACCCCCCCCGCACTGAGATTCACCCGTTTGGCCCCGCCACCCGCCTCGGCATCGGCACGGAAACGGGCCGAACTCTCCAAGGCGACATGGGTCGCCAGCAGATCCACCTTCTTATTGAGATGATTGAGATAACGCGCCAGGACCGGCGACGACTTGCGGATCTCGCTCAACAACGGCGTCATATGTTTGGTCAGGGCGGAGAGCTGTTCCATCAGACCCTCGTCCGGCGGCTTGGACGGTGCATCCCCCCGCTCGATCGCCTGCGACTCCTGCTCGGAAAGCACCCGGTACTCCAAGCGGATCACATCTTCGATGCGGTAATAACGCCGGCGTTCACGCCCCGATTTCTTCGTCCGTCTGGCCATTAGCGAGCTTCCATCCCGTTCGCATTCCCTCATGCAAAACCATGGCCGGCCTCCCCTGCGAAACAACGTGGCAGACGCAACGTCACCCCCTGCTCCGCGCTGATCAACTCACCGCCCAACGCCCGCGCCAAACGCCATGCCAAAGGCAATCCCAACGCCAGTCCCCCAGCGGCCTCCTGCTGTGGCAACGGCACCCCCCCTTGGGCCACCTCCCGCCATAGCGCCTCCTCGGCGAGCCCCCCGTGCACCACGAGGCCCACCTCGACCCATGTCTTGGTCAGGTCGCGGACCTGCAGAGAGAAAACCTCTCCAGAATGGCGGTGATCGACCTCGGACAACACCAGCTCCACAAGACGTTGCAACAGCGCTACATCCTGATGCCATTCCCGCTCGGCCCCCCACTGCAACGACCAACGATTCCGCCCTGCGCCGTCCACCTGAGTGATCAACGCCTGGAAAAACCCCTCCGCCTCGAACGACCGGGGGTGGATCCGCAAACGCCCCGAGGCGCACTGAGCAAAATCGATCACATCCTGCAGCATCGCCACCAGACGACGGCCGGCCCGGGTCATCTGCCGCACATCCTCCACCCGAGAGGACTCAGCCTCACCCCGCAACGCCTCCAACAGCAAATCGCCGTACCCCAACAAGGCATTCAACGGCGTGCGCAAGGCGTGTGCGCTGGCGGCCAGCGAAACCACGAAATCCCGCACCCCGCGGTCCTCCGCGTTTTGCGATCCCACCGAGGCGAGATAACCCAGGGAACGCGCCGCCTGCGCCAACAGCCGCCGGCGATCCTGGTCGGGCCAAGACGAGCGTGGCAGACATTGCGCCAACAAACCGATCATCCGACCCTCACCATCACGAACCGGCTCCCCCCAGACCGAATCCAGCCGTGGATCCCCCAACGACTCCACCAAACCGGCCCAAAGCCCGCTCAAACACGGCGCCTCATCCAGATCCTGCCACGACGAATCCTGATAGAGGCGCTGCAACATGGACCATCCACGGGTGGACACCCGCTGCAGAATCGAGCGGCACACCGTCGCCCCCATGCCCTCACAAACGATCCAGCGTCCGCCATCCAACAGCAAAAAAACCGGACCACGCCAGCGGAGAGCGAGATGGGCCAACACCCCCTGGACGGCCTGGCGGGGATCCTCACCGGCCACCAGGGCATGGATGAAACGCGACTCCACCTGCCGCCATTCATCCGTGCCCCCCTCCGTGTGCCGCGCCATCGGCACCGTCGCCACCGAAGACACCGCCATCGACCCCGTCATCCCATCCTCCTGTGCCAGAGACAAAAAATCCGCGGCGTCACCGCCACGGATCCCTGTATCGACCACCCTCCCGACAACTGGAGGGTCAAGGCAACGGTCGTCGGACCAGCAACACCTCGCACTGCGCCCGATGCACCAAGGCCCGCTCCGCCCACCAACCGGAAAGTTCATCGTCCCCCACCAGCAACAGCTCCACCCCCGGGCGTCGGAGCTGCGCCAAAACCTGGGCTACACGATCCCCCAGCAACAAGACACGCCGCTGCGCAGCGACCCTCAACTGCTCGCCCCATTGCTGCAAATGGTGCTCCCCCCGCACCTCCAAGACCCGCAACATCTCCCCGTCCAACGTCACCGGCCCCCCCTCATCCACAGGCAGCACCGAGAGATATTCCACCACACAGAACAGCCAGAGCTCCGCCCCATAGACATCCGCCAACAAGCGGGCCCGCCGCCCCAGCCAGGCCAGCCCTTCGCCATCCGACGGGATCAGACAGGCGATT
>JALSHN010000009.1 GCA_026982215.1 Gammaproteobacteria bacterium | reverse complement strand
ACCCTGCATGCCGGCGGGAAGTTCGGTGGCAACGGTTACAAGGTCAGCGGTGGTCTCCACGGCGTTGGGGTCTCGGTGGTCAACGCCCTCTCCCGTCGCCTCACCGCCACCGTCTATCGCCAAGGGAAGATCTACCAGCAGAGCTATGAACGCGGCAACCCGGTCAGCGAGGTGGAGATCACCGGAGAGACCGACCGCCATGGCACCGCCATCCGTTTCTGGCCCGACCCCGAGATCTTCTCCGACGTGGAATTCCATTACGACATCCTCGCCAGCCGTCTGCGGGAGCTGGGGTTCCTCAATCCGGGGATTACCATCGAGATCAATGATCTACGAGAAGGTAAAAATCAGCAGGACGTCTTCAGTTACGAGGGGGGAATCCGCTACTTCGTTGAGCACCTCAATCGCAACAAGACCGCCATTCACCCGCACATCTTTTATATGCGGGCTAAGCAGGACGATATGGAAGTGGAGATCGCCGCCCAATGGAACGACAGTTATCGGGAGAACGTTCTCTGCTTCACTAACAACATCCCCCAGCGGGATGGCGGTTCCCACCTGGCCGGGTTTCGCACCGCCCTCACCCGCACCCTGAACCACTATCTCAACGAGACTGGGCTGGCCAAGAAACACAAGCTCAAGCTCACCGGCGAGGACACCCGCGAGGGACTCACCGCCGTCATCTCAGTGAAGGTGCCCGATCCCAAATTCTCCTCTCAGACCAAGGAGAAACTGGTGTCCTCGGAGGTGAAACCGGTGGTGGAGGCGTTGATGAACGAGCATTTCAGCGCCTTTCTGCAAGAGAACCCCCAGGACGCCAAGGCCATCACCAGCAAGATCATCGATGCCAGCCGTGCCCGGGAGGCGGCACGCAAGGCCCGGGAAATGACCCGGCGCAAGACCACCCTGGACGTAGCCGGTCTTCCCGGCAAACTGGCCGACTGCCAAGAGAAGGATCCGGCCCAATCGGAGCTGTTCCTAGTGGAGGGCGACTCCGCCGGCGGTTCCGCCAAGCAGGGCCGTGATCGTCGCTACCAGGCCATCCTGCCTTTGAAGGGCAAGATCCTCAACGTGGAAAAGGCCCGCTTCGACAAGATGCTCTCCTCCGCCGAGGTGGGCACCTTGATCACTGCCTTGGGGTGCGGCATCGGCAAAGAGGATTTCGACCCCGACAAGATCCGTTACCACCGGATCATCATCATGACCGATGCCGACGTGGACGGCTCCCACATCCGCACCCTGTTGCTCACTTTCTTCTATCGCCAGATGCCGGAGATCATCGAGCGCGGCTATCTCTACATCGCCCAACCACCGCTGTACAAGGTGAAGAAGGGCAAGCAGGAACATTACGTCAAAGACGACCAGGAACTGGGCCAGTACCTGCTCAGCCTGGCCCTCAACGATGCCCGTCTGCACGTCAATGCCGAGGCGCCCCCCATGAGCGGGCAGGCCTTGGAGGAGTTGGCCCAGCAGTACCTGGCGGTGATGAATACCATCTCCCGGCTGGGACGGCGCTTCCACCCCCATCTGTTGGAGAAAATGATCTATCAACCGCCGGTGGACGAGGCCCTGTGGGAGAATCGCCCGGCCCTGGAGGCCTGGCTGGCCCAGTTCATCGACCATGTCAACGAAGATAGCCAGGGCAGCCGCTTCCGCGGCGAGGTGGAAGGGGAAGGGGCGCCTTTGGCGCTGGTGGTCCGCGCCCTGCAACACGGTGTGGAGCGGGAATACCGCTTCCCGCGGCAATTCTTCCTCTCTGGCGAATACCTGAGCATGACCCGCCTGGGCGAGCGCCTGCGTGACCTCATCGGCGAGGGCGCGCGCATCGTCCGTGGCAACCAGGAACGGCCGGTCGCCAGCTTCCGTGAGGTGATGGACTGGCTGCTCAGTGAGGCCAAGCGCGGGCAGCAGATCCAGCGCTACAAGGGTCTGGGCGAGATGAATCCGGAACAGCTCTGGGAGACCACCATGGACCGGGAGACCCGGCGCCTGCTCCAAGTGCGCATCGAAGACGCCATCGCCGCCGATGAGATCTTCTCCACCCTCATGGGCGATCAGGTGGAGCCACGGCGGGAATTCATCGAGCGCAATGCCCTGGAAGTGGCCAATTTGGACGTGTGAGGGCTCGATTGCCCCCTTCTCCCGGCCCATGCCATAATTCGGCCGCACAAAATCCACCACTCGCTCCCCGTTTGGGGAGCGTTTTTTTCGAGGAACGACAACGATGAACGAAGTCATCACCCTCAGACAGTATCTCCAAGGACAACAGCGGGCCGGCAAGGCAATCGAGACCGGCCTGATCGACCTGATCTGTGAGGTGGGCGTGGCCTGCAAGCAGATCGCCGCCAAAATCGACCGTGCCGCCCTGGAGGGCGCCCTGGGTGCCGCCGGCAGCGAGAACGTGCAGGGCGAGGAACAGAAGAAGTTGGACGTGATCAGCAACGAGGTGATGTTCGACCACCTCAAGACCACCGGCCTGCTCTCTGGCATGGGTTCCGAGGAAGAGGACGAGCCCATGGCCATCCCCGCCGACCAGCCCCGCGGCCCCTATCTGATCATGTTCGATCCCCTGGACGGCTCCTCCAACATCGACGTCAACATCTCCGTGGGCACCATCTTCTCGGTGGTGAAGAATCCCCGCGGCAGCGAGCCGGCCACCGAGCAGGACTTCCTCCAACCCGGGAACCAGCAGTTGGCCGCCGGGGTGGTGGTCTACGGTCCCTCCACTACCTTCGTGCTCACCACCGGCCACGGGGTGGCGGTGTTCGTCCTCGACCGTTCCATGGGCGAATTCCTATTGGTGCGCGATGGGGTGAAGATTCCCGAGGACACCGCCGAATTCGCCATCAACATGTCCAATCGCCGCTTCTGGGAAGAGCCGGTGCGCCGGTACATCGACGACTGCCTGGCCGGCGAGGAAGGCCCCTTGGGCAAGCGCTACAACATGCGCTGGGTGGCCTCCATGGTGGCCGAGGTGTATCGCATCCTCACCCGCGGCGGCATCTTCATGTATCCCATCGACGAACGTACCCGGGCCAAGGGTGGGCGCCTGCGGTTGATGTACGAAGGCAACCCGGTGGCCTTCATCGTCGAGCAGGCCGGCGGCCTGGCCTCCACCGGCTACGAGCGCATCATGGACATCCAGCCCACCGCCCTGCACCAGCGGGTGCCGGTGATCCTGGGCTCCAAGAACGAGGTGGAGAAGGTGGTGAGCTATCACCAGGGTTGAGCCCCTTCCCTTCTCCCCAAACGAAAAATCCCCGCTTCGGCGGGGATTTTTTCGTCTGGCGGTCAGGGCGTGTCAGGAAGAACCCGGTCCACCTCGAAAGCGGGGATCGGTGATCCGTTCCATGGTTTCCTCCACCCACTGCGCCGCCTCACGGTGGATCTGCGCCGGGCGTTTGCCCTCGCTGGGAATGGGGGGGCCGATCACCACGGTGATGGTGCCGGGGCGCTTGAGAAACCCCCGTTTGGGCCAGAACTCGCCGGCATTGTGGGCGATGGGGACCAGCGGGCGGCCACTCTTCACCGCCAGATGGGCGGCGCCGGGCTTGTAGTCCCCCTTCACCCCGGGGGGGACACGGGTCCCCTCGGGGAACACCACCACCCAACAACCGGATTCCAGCCGCTCACAACCCTCCTCCACCAATTGTTGCAGGGCCTTCTTGCCCGCCTTGCGGTCGATGGCGATGGGGCGCAGCACCGCCAGCCCCCAGCCGAAGAACGGGATCCACAGCAACTCCTTTTTCAACACCCAGCACTGCAAGGGCAGAATCTTCTGCAACGCCAGGGTCTCCCAGGCCGATTGGTGTTTGCAGAAGGCCACCGCCGGCTCCAGGGGGAGGTTTTCCCGCCCCTCCACCCGGAAATCCAGGCCGCAGAGCCATTTCAGGCACCAGAGATTGAAACGGGCCCACTGGGAGACCACCCGGTAGCGCTGGGGAAAGGGCAGCGCCAGGCTGGCCACCGAGGGCAGGGAATAGAGCACGGCGCTGGTGGCATAGATGAGATTGAACAGCAACGAGCGCAGCAGGATCATCCGTGATTCTCCAGCAACAGATCGACGAAGGCAGCGAGATCGGGGAACACCGGAAAACGACGGGGGAGTTCGGGGTGGGCGGCCAGGGTACGAGCCCCCTTGCCGGTGAACACCAGGGCCGGACGGGCACCGGCGGTCTCGGCGGCCTGGAGGTCGCGCAGGGAGTCGCCCAGGGCCCAGGTTCGGGAGAGATCGACGTCATGCTCCTTGGCCAGGCGCAGGAACATCCCCGGTCTCGGTTTACGGCAGTCACAGGCATCGTCGGGGCCGTGGGGGCAGAAATAGAGGGCGTCGATGTGGCCGCCCTCGGCCTGGAGCAGCTCGGCCAGCCGACGGTGCATCGCCTCCAGGGTGGCGTGATCGAACAAGCCGCGGGCCAGCCCCGATTGGTTGGTGATCACCGCCAAGCGGTAACCGGCCCGGGAGAGGCGGGCCATGGCCTCGATGGACCCGGGTAAGGGCCGCCATTCTTCCAGGGATTTGATGTAGGCGTCGGAGTCTTGGTTGATGACCCCGTCGCGGTCGAGGATGATCCAGTCTCTCTTCATGGTCTCGGCCCTGCAAAGGCCGAGAATCTTACCCAGTGCGGCGCCTTCGCACCAGGGGCAAGAAGGCGATCAGCAGCCAGGGAGACAGGGCCGCCGGACGGGTGTAGGACTCGGGTTCCCGCGGCTGATAACCCCGGGGACACGCGGCGCACTCCGGTCCCACTAAGTCACCCACGGCATAGAGCGAGACGCCGACGGCGACCCGCCCCAATTCGTTCCAGCTGCCACCGCCGTTCTCGAAGATGGAGAGATAGAGCCCTCCTCCCTGCTGGACCCCCCACACGCTTTGGATCACGAACAGGCGACTGCCGTCGGGAGAAAGAGCGAGATCGAGGGGGAAATGGGGCGGTACACCGTTGAAGCCCAGCTCCCCCAGGCTGCCTGTGACGTCGATGACCGCGATGGCCTGTGGCAGGCCCTCGGTGTCGAGATCGATGCGCAACACCGCCCCGGAGGCGCCGCCCTGAGTGAAGCTGCCGCGGTCGGCGATGTAGAGGGTGCCGTCGGGGGCGGCCACCAGATTGCGTGGGTCGGCGGTGCTGCTCAGAGCGAAATGATCGCGGAGTTCGATGGTATCGCCCTGGAGACTTAGGCTGGCCAGGCGGGCACTTTCGGGCAGCAGCAGATAGGCCCGAGTGGCGTCTTGCGGATGGAACAACACCTGGCCTGCGCGCTCGCCCACATCGAGGCTGGCAACGTGTTCACCATTGAGCGGGTTCACCCAGGCGACGCCCTGGCCGCCACTGAGCAGCAGCCGCTGGCCATCGGGTGACAGGGCCAGACCGGTACCGGCGTTGGCCAGCCCGTCCACGGGGGAAATGCGCTGGTAATCCAGTTTACTCGGGTCACCTTCGAGGATAATCAGACCGGCATCGGTGGAAAGATAGAGCCGTTCGCGATCGGTGGCGACACGCTGGGCCTTGATCCGCCCCACCTGGGGGGAGCCGCTCACAGGGATAGTGGTGACGACGCGGTTTTGGGTGGCGTCGAGGATGGAGATGCCGTCGTCGTTGGCCAGGAAGACCCGTTCTCCGTCCTCGGAGACGGTGTAGCTGGTGGTGCCGCCGGGGATGTCCACCTGGGTGACCCGGCTGGCATAGACCCCGTCCACCACCAGCAGATCCTCAGTGGCGGCATTGCCGTCGGAATCGATGGCCGGGACATAGGCAAAATAGGCCGCCTGGGCGGCGGATGACAACCACATGGCGGCCAGCAGCCCCAGGATGGTGCGTTGCATCGGTTTCACCCCGTCTCGTCATCGCGACAACCATTGAGGTTGTCGGCTCCCCACGGTCTTTGTTGAGGCCTCTTGGTGGACCCCTCGATAGTTGGAAGTGTAGACGTTCTCAGCCGCCCCGGCGTTCCACCTGCAGCCGGGAGACGTCGGCCACCGCCAGGAACAAGGCCCGCAGGCGGTTCAATAGCGCCAGGCGGTTGGCCCGCAGACGGGGATCCTCGGCCATCACCATCACCGCGTCGAAGAAGCGGTCCACCGGCTCACGCAGGGCGGCCAGCCGGGTGAGGGCGGCGGTGTAGTCGCCGGATTCGCTGAGGGCGCGGACCTCGTCTTCCAGTTCGCCGAGGGCATGGTAGAGGCGGGTTTCTTCGGCTTCCACCAGGGCGGCGGGATCCACCTCGCCGGGCCGTTCCCCTCGCGCTTCCGCCTGGCGGAGGATGTTGGCGATGCGTTTGTTGGCCGCCGCCAGGGCCTCGGCCTGGGGCAGTTCACGGAAGGCGCTCACCGCCTCCAGGCGGCGGTGGAAGTCATAGGGGCGCGTGGGACGGCGGGCCAGCACCGCCTCAAAGGTGTCGGGGAGTACGCCCTGCTCCAGGTAGTAGGCCCGCAGCCGTTCCATCATGAAGTCGTAGAGGCGCTCGGGCAGGTCGTCCGTGGTCTGCACCACACCCTCCAGTTGGGCGCAGGCCAGTCGCAGGTGAGCCAGCAGATCACCGCGCAGGGCCCGTTCGATGTAGGTGCGCAGGGCCCCGAGGGCGGCGCGGCGCAGGGCGTAGGGGTCACGGTCGCCCTTGGGGATCAGCCCCACGGCGAAGATGCCGGCCAAGGTGTCCAGCTTGTCGGCGATGGCGAGGGTCTGGCCCGCGGGACTGGTCGCGGTGTCGTCTCCGGCCTGGCGTGGGCGGTAGTGATCGTCGATGGCCTGGGCCACCTCGGCGGGCTCACCGTCGTGGAGGGCGTAGTAACGGCCCATGATGCCCTGGAGCTCGGGGAATTCGCCCACCATTTCCGTGACCAGGTCACATTTGCACAAACGT
>JALSHN010000008.1 GCA_026982215.1 Gammaproteobacteria bacterium | reverse complement strand
GCCCATGGAGAGGTGGCTGAGCGGTCGAAAGCGGCGGTCTTGAAAACCGTTGAGGGTTTGTAGCCCTCCCAGGGTTCGAATCCCTGCCTCTCCGCCAATCAGGCTTGGACAAATCTGCCGGGACGACAACGGGTGAACTGCTGACACGCTATCGGAACCGTCTGGTCACGGAGGAGACCTCCCGTGGCAGGCGGAGACCTGGCACCGTCAACCGTTATCTCACCAGTCTCAGCCACGCCTTCACCGTGGCCGTCAAGACCCTGGAATGGATAGACCGCAACCCCGTCCGGAACGTCGAGCGGCTCGAGGAGCCCGAGGGCCGCACGCGTTTCCTGACTCCGGAGGAGATCGTCGAATTGCTGAGGTGCTGCAAGGAGAGTCCCTGTGCGGCGCTGTATCCCATCGTGATCCTCGCGCTGAGCACCGGCATGCGGCGAGGCGAGATCCTGAACCTGCGTTGGTCCGACGTGGATTTCGAGCGTCGGCAGATCGTCTTGCCCAAGGAAAAGACCAAGACCCGGCAGCGGCGCGTGATTCCCTTGGTCGGCCATGCCCTCGAGACCCTGGTGGAGTGGTCGAAGGAGCGGAGCAACGATTCAGATCTGGTGTTCCCTGGAAGGATGAAAGGCAAGCCCATGACGATCCGTGAGCCATGGGAGAAGGCACTGAGAGCGGCAGGGATCGAGGACTATCGATTCCACGACAATCGTCATTCCGCCGCCAGCTACCTCTTGATGACCGGCGCCACGGACATGGAAGTGGCCGGTATCCTGGGGCATTTGACACTGGCCATGGTCAAGCGCTATGCCCACATGAGCGACCAGCACCGACGGAGAGTGCTGGAGCGGATGAACCGAGAGGTGTTCTCCACTGGCTGAGAAGGACGAAATAACGAGGCTCCTCGCATGGAAGTCGGACGCCCTTCGCCGGCTCTGTGAAGACCCCCGCATGGACACCGTGGCCGAGAGGCTGAAGGCGCATGGCATGGATGAACGGACGCTGGATTGGTTCTATGTACGAACCACGGACGTCTTTACGGAATACGCACCATTGAGCGAGCCGGAGCCCAAGAGAAGGGCGAGGTACGAGAAGATCGCCACCCTTGCCGAAAAGCTCGCGGACGAGATCGGGCGTGACGAATGGTTGCGGGCATCGATCACCGTAGAAGACTACGAGATCCGACGCCAGGCATTGGAGCAGAGTGGCAGTCTCGAGGAAGTCGAGGACAGAGGCCTGAGCATCAGTCCAAATGCAGGCGTTGGGGGGGAAGATTTTACGACATTGACTCTTCACTCTTATCTCAGAGGTCTTGCCGCCTATCTTCGCCAAGATGCCATTACGCCCTCTCTACAATCTCTCTATGAAGGCTATTCCCCCAGCGGACGGGCGCTGAGATTCAAGGCCTTTTCCATCAAATGGTGCTATGGACTACTCGAGGACTTGGAAATCTCGGGGGCATCAGGAAGATCAACCGCGAACTTGCCCCGAACGACCTCGTGGCGACGATGGTCACGGTACTCCTGGACCTCGATGCTCCCCTCACGGCCAGTGATGTCAGTCATGTGCGGCGGAACGAGCGCCGCCGATACTATCCCCGCGAGGGATGATGGCGTAGCAGCTGTCCCACTCGGCCGTTTTTCCATTCGGCCGATGAGGCCCCCGCAAACCCCCGTCCCTTCCTCCCTGTGCCCATCCAGACTTCCCCATCCATGCCCTGGTAGGTTTCTCTAGGCCAGGCGCATTCCTTCGTTTCTTCTACAGGCCAGCCGGCCGGGCCGATAGCGGCGTCCGGCATCCATGGTGGGGTGACCACCAGCTTCGAGATGATCGCTATTCCCTGGAGCAGGCCCCCCATTTCTGTTTGCTGCTCAAAAATGAAGTTTTTTCTTCATTTTCAAAAAAAACTTCATTTATCGCATTGGAATCCAGCGATCCCCAGAATCACCGTGAAGGGCAGAGAAGCCCCTTGTGTTCAACTCGATTCTGTGAGGTATCGGAGTGAGAAATCCAAGTACTATCAGTCAGTTACGTGAGGATAACCCCGCTTTCACCGAGGGCGGGATTCGTTGGCAGATCTTCAATAGCGAGAGAAATGGTCTCGCCGAGGCGGGGGCGATCATCCGTATCGGACGCCGTATCTACATCGACGCCGATGCCTATTTCGCCTGGCTAGAGGCCCAGCAGCCATGGGCTGAGAGGAGGTGAGGTGATGAGGGAATCTGGCAAAGAGCCGTATCGACATATCAGAAGTGATTCTTCCCATTCGTCATTGCATATCGAGGAGGTTCGTCATGGGATACAAGCGTGAACGTATGAAGGGGCGCAAGATCTCAGGACCTTTCTTCGCCCTTCCACGAAAAATCCTCGACAGCAAGGAGTTCACGGGGTTGAATCACACGGCCAGGACGTTGCTACTGGACCTGTGTGCCCAGTACCGGGGAAACAACAATGGAGTGCCTGTGCGCGACCTGGAAATTGATGAAGGCGCGTAACTGGAGGTCCAAGGATACGCTGAATAAGGCCTTGCGCGAGCTCTTGGACACAGGCTTCATAGAATGTACCCGGCAAGGCGGTCGGCACAAGGCGAGCCTCTACGCCCTGACCTGGCTGCCAATCGACGAGTGCAATGGCAGGCTGGACGTCGCGCCTAGCCGTGTCGCCAGCAATCGTTGGAAAAAAACGCAGGTACGGCTATCGGGGCAAAGTGACCCGTCTGCCGGTGCAAAGAAGGGGAGGTGATAGGATGAATTGGCCCGATTTGCGTATCAGTCAGACCGGTTTTTTGGGGTTGGACTGCCCCGATAGCCGTACACCTTCTTAAGTCTACCAAGCAAGGCTTGAGATAGCGGGTGCAGCGACGATGTCAGGCATCGAAACAGATGCCGCGAAGTGTCTGCAGCATGCTGGGAGACATGGCGAATTCGGCGTATGAGTTGGAATCCTTGCCCCCGCTAACGGTGGAGGCATGCCTGCGTGCCCGGCCTGCCCCGGGCCCTGTCGGCTGCCTCGATTCCTGCATCAGAGAGTCGAGGTGCCGGGGGTCGGGCTGCGGGTCCTTCCGGACAAGCCAGGGTGCGGGTGCGCGCGGTCGCGGCATCCTCCTAGTCACGGATCGTATGTAGCTGTTTCTGTTGTAAAATCAATCGATGTTCATAGTGTTGTACTGAATATAGGAGGAAGTTTCTCATGGCTGAAACGAAGCGAACCAGTAGAGAGGTCGACGGTGGGAACGAGCCGGGCGAGTGGTCCCTCGATGACGATGAGACAATGTCGGAAGTCGTCAGTGTTGCCGAACTTGCAGATATCCTGATGCTGTCGGAACGCCGTATCCATCAACTGGCGAAAGAGGGTGTGATTCAGAGGGTGATCCGCGGCAGATATCTGTTGGGAAGATCGGTGCAAGGTTACGTGCTCTACCTGCGGGAGAAGGTGGAAGGCACCGGTACCGGAAGCAGTCTGGACGTGGCGCGGGAGCGTGCGCGGCTGCTGAAGGCGCAGGCCGACCGGGCCGAGGCCGAGAACCGGCAGCGGGAGGACGAACTGGTCAAGGTGGCCGAGGTCAAGCGGGTCATGGCGCAGGACTACGCCATGGTGCGTTCGAGGATACTGGCGATCCCGAACCGCTTGGCGGCCACTAGTGACGGGGGTGGATACGGCCGAGGAGGGGCGTGACGTCGCCGAGCACCTGATCTACGAGGTTTTGGAGGAGTTGTCCCGTCTTGGCGACGAAATATGCGAATAACTGGAAATATTAATCTCCAGTTTGTATGATATCCGGTAACGAAAAAGGCCAGTTCCATGTTAGATGTGCTCAAAGAGATATTGCTGGACAACCAGGAGGCCGAGTTCTTCACCGGTGTCCCGCGCCATCTGTCCGTCTCTCCGGTGGCCGGCAAGGCCACGGTCTGCATCGGGGTGCGGCGCTGCGGCAAGTCCACCTATCTCTACCAGCGCATGCGCCAGCTGGAGGAGGCGGGCGTACCCCGCGAGAACATCCTCTATCTCAACTTCTTCGACGATCGCCTCCATTTCCTCCAGCAGGAGGGACTCGCCCAGGTACTCGAGGCCTATTTCACCCTCTATCCAGAGAAGAAGGGGGCGGAGACCATCCATTGCTTCTTCGACGAGATCCAGGCGGTCCCTGACTGGGAGCCCTTCGTGGACAGGCTGCTACGCACGGAGAAATGCGAGGTCTTCATCACCGGCTCCTCGGCGCAGATGCTGTCGCGGGAGGTGGCCACCCAGATGCGGGGCAGGGCGCTCGCCTGGGAGCTGTTCCCGTTCTCGTTCGCCGAGTTTCTCGATGCCCGTGGGGTGGATCATCGAGGCGACCTGTCGGCGAAACGGCGCCTGCGCGTGGAGAAGGCCTTCACCGACTATTGGCAGCAGGGCGGGTTCCCCGAGGTCATGGACGTGGAGCGCCGCTTGCGCGTGCGCATCCACCAGGAATACTTCCACGCGGTCCTGTTCCGCGACCTGGTGGAGCGCCACGACGTGGCCCACCCGCGGGCGGTGGCCGACCTGGCCCACTGGCTGGTGGACAACGTCGCCTCCCTCTATTCGGTGAACCGCCTCACCAACTACCTGAAGAGCCTGGGCCACAAGGTGCCCAAGGCGGCCGTGTCCGACTATCTGGCCTGGTTCGAGGACGCCTATTTCCTGTTCACCGTGCGTATTCACGACGCTTCGCTGGCGCGCGCCAACACCAACCCCAAGAAGATCTACTGCATCGACCATGCCCTGGTGGAGTCGGTGGCCTCCGGCATCCTGGTCAACGAGGGGCACCGCCTGGAGAACCTGGTGTTCGTCGCCCTGAGGCGGACCACGCCCGAGATCTACTACTACCGGACCCGCAACCGACGGGAAGTGGATTTCGTCGCCCGCCGCCCCAAGCGGCCGCCCCTGCTGGTCCAGGTCAGCGAGTCCCTGCGCCAGCCAGACACCCGCAAGCGGGAACTGACCGCCCTCCAGGAGGCCATGGCCGAGCTGGGCGTGGAGACCGGCCTGGTGGTCACCCGCAGCGAGTCGGAGCGCATCGAGTTCGAGGGCGGCGTCATCGACGTGGTGCCCGTCTGGCGTTTTCTTTTGCAACTCGATTCGGGATCGTAGGGTAGGTGCAGGAGACGGCATGATCAACAAAATCATTTTGGGCAGTCAGACAGGCGTGGCAGGGGCAGCGCTTGACTGGCTTAGGAACCAGGCATTCTCTCTGGCAACGGGTGAAAGGGCCCGATTCATTTCCATGCATGCAGTCTCAGAAACTTGAGCGGTGCCTCAGGGGCATGCACGGTGAGATACACCTGATATTCTGCTCGAAAAATGTGCTGATTTCAGTAATACTGTATCAGGGAGGATGCTTATAAATAATATAGCAAACAACGGACTGTGGCGTGGAGGGTGCGCTTTTGGATAGGTCTACCTTGGCTCCGGGGGCCCGTGTCCTCATCCGTGACGCCGAATGGGTGATCCGCAAGGTTGACATGGCCTCGGATGGGGGATATCAACTCACCTGTGACGGCGTTTCCGAGCTCGTCCAGGACACAAGCGGCATTTTCCTGACCGCTCTGGAAGACGACATCCAGATGCTGGATCCGTCCGCCACACAGCTCGTGCCGGACGGCTCGCCCGGCCATCGTCCCAGCCTCCTGTACATTGAAAGCCTCCTCCGCCGGGCGGTACCCAACGATGAGCGTATCCACATTGGCCACCAGGCGGCCATGAACCCGGTGCCCTACCAGCTCGACCCCGCCTTGCAGGCGCTCAAACAGCCGCGGCAGCGCATCCTCATCGCAGATGCGGTCGGTCTCGGCAAGACGCTGGAGGCGGGCATCCTGGTCAGCGAGCTGAACCGGCGCGGCAAGGGCAAGCGCATCCTGGCATTGACGCTGAAAAGCATGCTCACCCAGTTCCAGAAGGAATTCTGGAACCGCTTTACCATCCCCCTCACGCGCCTGGATTCGACCGGTCTCCAGCGGGTACGCAACCGGATCCCCACCAACCACAACCCGTTCTATTACTACGACTACTACGACAGGTCCATCATTTCCATCGACACCCTGAAACAGGACACGGAATACCGCACCTATCTGGAGCAGACCTACCGGGACATCATCATCATCATCGACGAGGCCCACGAGCGCGTCCGGGAGGCAGCTCGAACGCGAGGCCGTGTATCCATCAAACCGGTCTTACCCGTAGATGTCCTAGCCCATGGATAGAGGAGGGCAGCACCACGGCACGAAGCCGTGTGGGTTTGCAGCGCAGCATCGGCAGCCTGGTGGCCAAGCTACTGCCGTTGGCGCAAACGCAGGTCTTGATCCTTCATCGGTTCAATGAGAGAGACGCTGCGATCGACCGGGTGACATCGTGATCTGCGAGCAGGGAGAGAAGCTGGTGCGCCTGCAGATCGAAGGGGCGAGCCTGCTTTTAACGACGATGACATCTACTTCCAACTATGGGGCAGGCGTTACCGCAAGGACGGTCTGCTTGGAAAGCGGGATGAGAATATCGTGCTGCGTGTGAAGAATGACAAGAAACAGGGTCTTGGCTCATAATGGCAATATGTGTGAGCACGAACGTATCTCCGTGATGGAGCGGTCGAATACCAAATAGGCCATGAATCGGCGGATCGCGACAAGATAGAGATCCATGTGGGAGGGAATCAGGATCTGATCCAGGGACATATCAACAGGTCGGTGAACGTGAGTGACACACCGCGGATCATGGGCGGTGTGCGGTTGCGCAACTGGTTCCAGGAGCAATTCGAGGTCGACGATCCGGTGATCGTGGAAGTCCTCTCACCGACTTCGATCTGGCTGCATCGGGACGGTATCGTTAGCTAAGCAGCACATGGAATAAGGTGGAACCGAACTAGGAAAGACC
>JALSHN010000007.1 GCA_026982215.1 Gammaproteobacteria bacterium | reverse complement strand
CTGGTTGGCCTGGTTGGCCTGGTGGGTGGTGACCCGCCTTTACCGGATCTCGGCGCCGCGACTGGGGCGGACACTGGGGCACCTGTCCCGGAGCCTTGCGGCCCATCCCCGCCTGGCGCAGGGGCTCCAACCCCTGTGGGACGCCGAGGCCCCGTTCAGCCATCGTCTGTTACGTGTCGTGCCGGTGTTCATCGGCATCGTTCTCGTGCTTCCCCCGCTGGTGAGGTGGTGGTTCCCCGCCGCCCTGGACGAACGCCTGGGGCGTTTGTTCACCGCCGTCGCCACCCCGTGGGGCGACCATTGGATGGGTTACCTGGCCGCCCTGTCGTCCCCGTCGGTTCTCGTTTGGGTGGCGCTGGTGGCGGCCGCATGGTGGGGACTCCGACGCGATTTCATCAGCCTGCGCGCTTGGTTTTCGGGGCTGGGATTGACGGCGCTGGGCGCGGCCCTGGTCCCGGCGGGGGCGTTACTGGTCGCCGCTGTGCAATGGGGCATGCTGGCGGCATTCGCCGCCGCAGGGGCCGGTGGACGCTTACGGCCTTGGCTGTACGGTGCCTGGGCGGTGTTGCTGCTGTGGGTGTCCCTGGCTCGTCTCTATTTGGGACACGACCGTCTCAGCGAAGTGGTATCGGCGGTAGTGGTTGGTGCCGTACTCACCGCTCTCATCGTCCTGTTGCACCGCCCACAACGACCGCCCACCCGCCCGGAGGTGTTCGTCCTCGCCCTGTGTGCCGGCTTGGCGCTGACGCCCTTCACCGTCTTGGCGCCCCAGCGGGAGGTGGCATTGCCCCTGGTCATCGCTCCGGAGCGCTGGTGGGGCGAGGCCTGGCAACGCCTGCCGACTTACCGTATCGATCTGGGCGGAGAGCGGGAGCAGCCTTTTACCTTGCAATGGGGAGGGACTTTGGAACAGTGGGAGGACAGGCTGCGCCGCCAAGGCTGGCAGCGGCCCCGGCCGTTGGATTGGCGCTCGCTGTTGAACAGCTTTCGCGCCACGCCATCGTTGGATCAATTGCCGGTCTATCCCCAGCTGCACGATGGTCGCCCCGAGGCCTTGATACTGGTGCGTGACCAGGGCCCGCAGCGGCGCCAAGTGTTGCGCCTGTGGCCGTCCCGCTTCGCCCTCCCCGAGGGCGGGCGGGTATGGCTGGGGTACGTGGCCTGGCAACGCCTAGAACAACCTCTCGGTTTCATTGCCCTGCCGCGCACCGAATCCGCGTTCGATTCACCGCGGGATCGTCTGGCCCAGGCGCTGAGCGGTGCCGTGGAGATTCGTCGGGTCCGCCGGGCGGCACCCCCTGTCTCCTCGGCCGTGTGGGACGGGGAGATGTTGTTGTTACGTGCCGCAGGAGGAGAGAGATGAACAAGAACCGCCCCTTTCCCCAGCGCCTGGGATACGCCCTGGCTGGTTTGCGTGCCGCCTGGCGCCATGAACGCAGTTTCCGCACCCAAGGGCGCTTCGCGATCCTCGCCCTTGTCTACCTACTGCTGTTGCAGCCCGAGCCGGTGTGGTGGGCCCTCGTCGGCGTGATGGTGGCCCTGGTGCTGGCGGCCGAGCTGTTCAACACCGCTTTGGAACACCTGGCCGATCGGTTGCATCCCGAACAACATCCCAGTATCGGCCTGGCCAAGGATTGCGCCGCCGGTGCGGTCTGGGTGTTGTCACTGGCGGCTTTGTGGGTGGCCGCGCTGGCGTTATGGAGCCGGCTCGGCTGAGGGGGGTGCCTCCCTCGACTCGCCGTTGAGCGTTTCTTCCGGCAACGCCTCCTCCCGCCGTGCCTCCTCGGCCTTTCTGGCGGCCTCTTCCAGATTCTTCAGTACCCCGACCACCACCCCGGCCTCGTTGATGAACAGGGTGCGCAAGGTGTCGGCAAGGTTGGCCACGTCCCGGTTGAGGGCGGCATTTTCGGGTTGTTGCGGATTGAAGACCAAGTGAGTGGCTCGGGCGGCCTCCAGCCAAGAAAGGAGCTGTTCGGGATTCTCGCTGGGTGGCGGCAAGGCCAGCACATCACACTTGCAGACGATCATCGTCTGCCCCGGCCATTGGCTGAGGATACGGGCGAATTTGCCCAATTGCTCCACCTCCACCGCCACCTCACGCAACAAGATGGCGTGCGCACTGTGCACGTCGGCACGGATCATCTGGGCATAGGCGCGATCGTCCCGCATGAAGACCACTGCCAGGATCACCACCATCCCCAGCACGATGCCCCGCTTGGCCGCCAGGCCCTCACCGGGGATCAGTTCGTTCAGCCGTAGCAGGGCGTCCATCCCCCACAACAACAGGAAGACGAACATCAGAAAGGCCCAGTCCACGTTGGCGGCCATCAATCCCAGGATCAGGGCGAAGGTGAGGGTGGTGGAGAAGAGATCGTTCAACAATCGCCTGCCGTTGGCCGCCGCCAACCCCAACACCGCCAAGGCGATCACCCAGGCCTCCCACGGCGCGGGGAAGGGGTCGAGTTCAGTACTGTGGAAAATCAACCCCAACGCCTCCCGGGGATCGGCACCCCAGGGCACCGCTCCCCAGCCGGCCTGGAGCAACCCCAGCAGGGCGAGGGCGATCACGATACCGAGGAGATTCTGTTTCTTGAGGCGCTCGCTCTTGTCGGGATCGCGCCACCAGTGCCACAACAGCGCCAGTGGGTAGGCAAGCCCCGCGGGGTGGATGCTCACGGTGATCGCCGTCCACAGGAAACGGGTGTAGAACCACCCTCCCAGTGGCCGTCCCACCCGTTGATAACGCCGTTCCATCCAGTAGCCCATGATGAAACAGAACAACAAAAAGAGCCCTCCGCCGAGGGTGTCGATCTGGGTGATGGTCAGCGGGGCCAGCAATAGCAGACCGGTCCCCAGCAAGGCCTGCTCCTTGCCCAGGCGTTCACGGGCCCAGGCATGGATGGCCCAGGCGGCGAAGAAGGCGAAGATGGCCCACAACACCCGGGGTGCGACGAGGCTGCCAGGCCAATAAAGGGTCACCGGGATGAAAAAGAGTGCCCGGGCGTCGGGGATGCCCAGCAGCACGATGGGGCTCGCCACTTGGTGATAGATGGACCAATTGAGCAACAGTCCCCGCGCCGCACCCTCGTCCAGTGGTGTCTCGCCGGCATGGAACAAAGGCAGGAAGAACAACGCCGCTATCCAGCCGAGCAGAAACCACAGCCATTGCAGGCGTATCAAGGCGTGTCGGATCTTCGCTGTATTGATCATGGGTCGCGCTGTCGTCTTGGTATGAGCCGAGGCCGGGGGATCTTAGCATTTTATTGCCCTCCGCCTGCGGCGAATATGCCTTAGAAAAAAGATAAGAAATACAAATCAAGGGGTTGATGGACGCGCTTTGGTTGAAAGGGAGTGGGGGTCGTGCTATACATGCCGAGGCTTCGGATTATCGATCAATGTTACGTTAGGAGGGGGAGTCAATGTTCGTAACCACGGGTGATGTTTGGTTGACCTATTTGGTCGTGTTCGTGCTGTTCTTCGGCCTGGCCATCGTGATGTACAACAAGAACGCCTGAGCCAATTCGATTTTAGGGGTGGTGATTGGCATAAAAATCAAACAGTTGCCCGCCGCCTCCTGAGATACATCAAGTTTTTAGGGAGGGTTCGAACCAATGCGTGAGACAACCATCAAGGGGTTGCGCACTTTTGCTCTGGCCGCCGCGGCGGTCATGCTGCCGCTGACGGCAGGCGCTGCCCTCAATCCGGAAGAGACGCTGGAAAAGGCCAACATCGAGAACGGCAAGAACATCTATTTCAACGGCAAGGGTGATGTGCCCGCCTGTGCCTCCTGTCATGGCCAGGAAGGGCTGGGTGACGACGCCATGGGGACGCCGCGTCTCGCTGGTCAGAGCTTTACCTACATCCGCAAGCAGCTCCACGATTACGCCGCCGACAAGCGCATGGACACCACCATGTTCGTGATGAACGCCAACGCCAAGGGCCTGAGCGAACAGGACATCATCGACGTGGCGGCCTTCGTCTATCAGTGGGATCAACCGCCCACAGGGTCGGATCTCAAGGCGGTGGCGGAATTGGGGCAGCCGGTGGGCAAGCGTTATCTGGGTAAGGCGCTCGTCATTTATGGGGCACCTGAGCGTGGCATCACTTCCTGTTATGCCTGCCACCAGTACAACGGTCGCGGCGCCTACCCCATCTATCCGCAGCTCACGGGTCAGAAATACGTCTATCTGGTCAATCAACTCAAGAAGTGGCGTGACGGCAGCCGTGCCAACGATCCCATGGGGCAGATGCAGGCAGTCGCTCGCAACATGAGCGATGACGACATTCATAACGTGGCGGCTTATCTGACCACCGCGCCGCTCACCACCATGGGTAACAGTTTCGTACCCAAGCATGAAATTCCGTAAAAATCATTTGTTTTTGAATGGAAGCGGGGCCTGTCGGCCCCGTTTTCATTTCCAGCAGGGCGAACTTTTTGTTGTCGGAATCCCTCTAAGATTTGTGCCCTCTCGAGAATCGGAGGATAATTTCCCTCATGGCGAGTAAACAACCCCTCAAGCAAGGCGAAAAGGTCCTTTTCGGTATCTTCGCCGCCTTCCTTGCCCTGGCCGTATTGGCCTATGCCGTGCTGGAAGTGGTGCGGCTCACGTCCGATACGCCCATGTTCCAGTCCAAGACCTCCTACGATCTCAGTGAAGAGGGGAAACTGGGTTCCAAGCTCTTCCGCGAACGCCGTTGTACTGCCTGCCATCGGGCGATGCGTAACGGCACCAACATGGGCTTGAATCTGGACGGCATCGGCTCCCGCCGTGATCGTGAATGGTTGTTCGATTTTCTCACCGAACCGGAGAGGATGTACGGCGCCAAGACTTTGGATCATGGTTATCCTCCTAAGGAGGCAGCCTATGTGGCGCAACTCCCCAAGGAAGAGCGGATGGCGCTGGCGACGTTTCTGTCCGAGCTGAAGTCAGAGCGAGGCTCTGCTTCGGCGCCGTTGCCCCCGCGGGACGATTCCGGCTTCATCGATCGGATGGTGGAGATGTGGGCTCCGGAAAGTTGGAGAAAAGAATACAAAGACGTGAGAACAGCCGAAGATGAGTGATCAAAAAACGGCTCCGTGGGAAGCGGAGGAGTACACCGATTACACTTTGCGTTTCATCTATGCCTGCATCATTTATGCAATCATAGGTTTTTCCTGGGGGGCCTTGATGGGTGGGATCCCTGGGTTCCGTCATTTTGTCGATCATCGTTTGCACGGTGATCTCATCGTGCGGGCCCATACTCACATCAACCTCTTGGGGTGGGTGGAGATGGCCATTTTTGGGGCGGTGTATTACCTCATTCCCCGTCTGGTCAGAAAGGGTATCTACAGTATGCCGCTGGTGAAGGTGCATTTTTGGATGCACAACGTCGGTTTGGTGGGGATGGTGGTGCTCTTCACCACCGCGGGAATCATCGGTGGGCAGGCCAGCCTCACCATGACTCCGGATCAGATCGAGCCTCTGGTGCGGCCGTGGCTCGCCGGGGTGGGGATCTTCGGGACCCTGGTGCTGATCGCCAACATCATCTGGGGTTACAACATCTTCAAGACCTGTCAAGGGTGGAGGTCATTGCGATGAGAAACTGGATCATTGCGCCGTTGTTGTTGTTGGCTTTGTCGGCTTGCCTGTCCAAGAATGCCAGTGTCAATGTGGGGGAAAGGGCGCCCAGTATTCAGACCAAGACCCTGGCGGATGTAGGAGGTGATTTCTCCCTCATCACCAGTTACCGCTACCCCGACGAGCGCATGTACCAGCTTTCGCTGGATGAGGCCTTGAAGCTCAACAAGCCCATCGTGCTTGAATTCGCCACTCCGGGCCACTGCACCGTCTGTGACAAACAATTGCAGATGCTCAAGGCCCTGTTGGACAAATACGATGGCGAGGTGATCTTCCTCCACATGGATCAATACCAGAATCCCGAGGCCTTCAAGGCCTTCCGGGTGATTGGTGACCCTTGGACCTTCGTGATCGACGAGCAAGGGGTGGTCCGTTACAAGCAGCCCGGCAGGGTGCTCTATACCGAGTTGGATCTGGTCTTGCAGAGAGTGACTGGCACGGGGGTGTGAGTGGCATGGCGAAAGAGCATGTCTATCCTCTCAAGCCTGACAAAAAAGGCGTGGTGTGGGATCTGTTGCTGTATGTACCCACCGTTTTTGCCCTGGCGCTGATCGGCATCAAATTGTGGTATTCCGGAAAAGAAGTGTGGGGTTATTTGCTCGAGTTTCTCGCCACCTTCTTCTTCTTGGTGGGTGCCAATCGGGTGTCGGCAAGACTGCAATTATCTTCTAAGTCTCCGGTGGAATTACGGGTGAGCAAAAACCACGTGGTGGTGGGGCTCAAAAACGGGGAGAAGATCGATCTGGTCAAAGAGGTCAAGTTCTACAGTGACTATGCTGGTAAATCGTTCGGCGTCAGCGGTGTGGATGGTATGGGGGTGAAGCGCCAGTACGTGTTCCACAAGGGACAGTTCGAGGACGACTCCTATAAAGAGGTCCGCAGTGCCTTGCGGGTGTACGCTTGATGGGGTGGGGGCGATCAGCGTAACCGACGGGCCCGGATGATGTTGCGTGCCATGATGGCGAGGGCGATCACACCGCCTGCCTCGGCAATGAAGATCAGGGTCCATTCGGTGCGCTCTGAGACCAAACCGTTGACCAGCATGTGGATGGAGTAGCCCAGCAGAAACAAAAAACCCAGCGCAGCTATAAGATAAAGGAATGTTTCTTTCATAAAAAATTTTGATCCATTAAGTGAGACGCCTTAGTGTTTGATTGGACTATTATTGCACAAAGGGAAGGCACCGTTAGTCCTTGACCCTGCTTGTGCGGTGTGCAAGGATTCGGTGTCGGTGTAATTAGGATGCGCCATAAATTCTTAACCAAAACAGTTGGTTTTGCATGATAGGGAGGGGATTATGAATAAATTGTTGATATGTTTGGT
>JALSHN010000006.1 GCA_026982215.1 Gammaproteobacteria bacterium | reverse complement strand
TGATGACCGCCTGGCGGTGGTCCAAGCCGGGGTCACCAACCAGGCCCTGCAGGACGCCCTGGCCGAACACGGCTTCTTCTGGCCTCCCGACCCCACCTCCGCCGCCTTCTGCACCGTGGGCGGCAACCTGGCCTACAACTCCGCCGGGCCCCGGGCGGTGAAATACGGCACCCCCAGGGAGAACACCCTGGGCCTGGCCGCGGTGGACGGACTGGGCCGGGCCTTTCGCTGCGGCACCCGCACCAGCAAGGGCGTGGTGGGCTACGACCTCACCCGCCTGCTCATCGGCTCCGAGGGCACCCTGGCGGTGATCACCGAGGCCACCCTGCGCCTCACCCCCCTGCCCGAAGGCAAGCGCACCCTCCAGGCCGGCTACCGCGATATGCACGCCGCCGCCGCCGCGGTGGCGCGCATCATGGCCCAACCGGTGACCCCCTGTGCGCTGGAATTCATCGACGGCGCCGCCCTGGAGATGATCCGCGACTACCGTCCCGGCGCCCTCCCCGAGGGCATCGGCGCCTTACTGATGATCGAAGTGGACGGCCCCCTGGCCGGCCTGGAAGAAGCGGCCGAACGCATCGCCGAGGCGGCCTCGGTGGACGGCCTGATCCGTCTGGATCGGGCCGACACCCCCGAGCGTGTCCAAGCCCTGTGGGAAGTGCGCCGCGCACTCTCTCCCGCCCTGCGCCGTATCGCCCCCAAGAAGATCAACGAAGACGTCGCCGTCCCCGTCTCCCGCATGCCCGAGCTCATCGACCGGCTGGGGCGGCTGGCCGAACACCACCGCATCACCCTCGTCAACTTCGGGCACGCCGGCAACGGCAACATCCACGTCAACCTGCTGGTGAACCCCGACGACCCCGAGGAAATGGCACGGGCGGAACGCTGCCTGGACGAGGTCTTCACCGCCGTCCTGGCGCTGGGCGGCACCCTCTCCGGCGAACACGGCGTCGGCCTGGAGAAACGCGATTTCATCGCACGGGAACTGGACCCCGTGGCCCTGGAACTGATGCACGGGCTGAAAAAGACCCTCGACCCCCTGGGGATCCTCAATCCGGGCAAGGCTCTCCCGGCCCAGCGTTCTCCTTGAAACGATACCCCAATTCCGCCAACCGGCGCCGGGCCGTCGCGATCTCTGCCTCGGTGAAAAGCGGCCACCAACGCGATTCCTCGGCGACGGCGGCCTCCATGGAAATATCCAGGCGACCCAACTCCCACAAGCGAATCAACCCCTCGGAAGGCCCCGGCTGGGCAAGCCACTGACGCGCCGCCTCGAGTCCACCGACCGCTTCCACCTTTTGCAGAAACCGCGTGGGGCGATACCCCAATCGAGCCGCGTCGTCATAGACCTGTCGCATGCGTCGATGGAAGGCCGCCCTGAGTGCCTCATCCGTGTCGTTCATCTCATCCCTCCAATCCAGTGGACGGAGCTCATGATCATAAAACCACGGGCAGGGCTTGATCCAGGCACACGGCCTTCGCGCTCACCTGCGCCCGGTAGGCGACGAACTCCACCCCCTCGGCGGCCACCTCCCGCAGCGCCCGGCTGTAGGCAGGATCGATGGCGTCGGCGGGGGCGAAGCGCTCGGCGTCACCGCGCTGGACACAGAACACCACTGCCGCCCGCGCCCCTTGGGCCGCCATCTGCGCCAGGGCATGCAAATGCCGCGTGGCCCGGGCACTCACCGCATCGGGAAAGCGCGCCACCCCCGCCTCCACCAGGGTGGTGTTCTTCACCTCCACATAACAGGGCGGCCGCCCCTCCCCCTCCAGTAACAGATCGATGCGATGGCGCCCGGCATAGGGCACCTCGCGGCGGAGGCGTTGATACCCGGACAACTCGCTGATCACACCACCCTCCACCGCCTCGGCCACCAAGGCATTGGCCCGCAGGGTGTTGATCCCCACCAACACCCCGGGCCGGGCCTCCACCAGCTCCCAGGTCCAGGGGAGTTTGCGGCGGGGGTTGTCGGCGCGGGACAGCCACACCCGGCTGCCCGGCTCGGCCACCCCGGTCATCCGCCCGGTGTTGGCGGTATGGGCGGTGACCACCTCGCCGTCCTCCAGGCGCACCTCGGCGAGGAAGCGCTGATAACGGCGCAACAGCACCCCGGGGGTGAGCGGCGGGAGGCGCATCAACCCCCCGGCAGGGGGTAGCGCTCCATGAGATAGCACAGGCAATCCTGACGGATCACCCGCTCATCCAGGGTCAACATGGAGGGCATCACCGGGCGGGCGAACAGGATCGATTCCCCCTCGCGGCGGAAGAACCGCAGGGTGTGGTCCTCCCCATCCTCCCCCACCACGCTCAAGGGCAGCCCCCGCCCCCGGCAGGCCCGGCCCAGCATCGTCCCCGCCGGCACCTCGGTGAAATTGAGTCGATCCAGGTCCTCGGGCAGGCACAGGTCCACCTCTCCCTCACCGAAGGTGAAACTCACCTCCGGCGGGATCTTCACCGTGGCCACGGTGTGGTAGAGGTCCAGGTCATGGGGGGCCACCGGGTGCTCGGGCAGATGGGACAGGCGCAGGGCCGCCTCGACGAACTCCGCGGCATGCACCTCGCCACGGGCCTCCCCCACCCGACCGCATTCCACCGTCACCGCCGGACAGAACCGGGCGAAGGCCATGGATTGCACCCCCTTGGGGCGCAGGAAATAGACCACCGTGCGTCCGAACAGGGCCGCCAGATGGAGATGGGGCGGGGTGAGGACATTGACGCAGGCATAGTGGGGGTTGCGGCCGGTGTTGTTGTGCAGATCGATGGAGGCGAACACCCCCCGTTCACGGGCATGGGCCACCACCTGGGCGGCCATTCGATGTTCCGGGCCCTCCTCCTCGTCCTCGTGCCCCGGCCAGATGCGGTTGTAATCGGGCTGCCCCTCCAGGCGCCGAAGACCATGGCGGGCCGCCTCCACATTGCCCACGAACAGCATCAAGGCCCGAGGCAGGGGCCGCTGCCGGTGGGCCACCAGCACCCGCTGGATGGCCCGCAGCCCCACGTCCTCGTTGCCGTGGAGCAGGATGGAGACGAACAGGGGCTCGGGACGCTCACCGGGCAGTTCGATGAGCGAAGGGCCGGGGAGAATGCGGTACAGCTCCCGGGCAGGGCTCTCCAGGAAGCCCTCGGGCAGGTGATCGAAACGATGCAGCATGAAGTCCTCGACGAGAAAGGATCACAGGGACCAGCGATGGACCGGCTCGCCCCCGACTTGCCGGTCGCGATAGGCACGCACCAAGGCATTCCAGTCGCGGCCGTATTGTGCCACGAAATCGCGCTGCCAACGGGCCCCGGTGCGCCCCTGGAGCACCCGCTCGGCAATCACCGCCAGCAGCCGCCCGGCCAGCACCGCCTCCACCCCCAGCCGGGCCAGCCCCTCGGCGGCCGTCGACAACAAGCCCTCCACCAGCGCCCTGGCCGTCACCCGCCCCCGCTCCGGCCAGATCAGATGGGCATCCAACCCCAGGCGGGCGGCCTGATAGAAATTGTCCCGGGCCTGATCGAAGGGCAAGGCCCGCCAGGGCTCGGCCCCCATCATCCCCGCCAACAACCCGTAGAAGAAGGCCGCGTTGGCGCTCTGATCGATGCCACTGGGGCCGGCGGGGAGGGTGCGGTGTTCCAGGCGCAGATGGGGGGTGCCGTCGTCGTCGAAGCCCACCAGCAAGCGGTTCCAGCGCCAGATGGTGCCATTGTGGAGGCGCAGATGGGCCAGGCGTTCCGGCGGGGTGTCCCGCAACTCGGGCAGCAACACCGGGAAATGCGCCAGGTTCTCCCGAAACAGCTCCCCCACCCCCGCGCGCAGATACCCCGAGCCGAAGCCCACCCGCCGCACCGGGCCGAAGGCGGCATCACCATACCCCCCCACCTCCACCGCCTGTTCGAACAAGGGGATGCGGGTCTCGGCCCACAGATCACGGCCGAACAGGAACGGGGAATTGACCGCCGCCGCCAACACCGGGGCGGAGATCACCAGGGCGGTATTGTAGGCGGCCAGGGCCTCCTCGGGGGCCAGTTGCAAATGGAGTTGATAGGAGGTGGCCGCGGCCTCCAGCATCACGTCGCAATGGGTGAGATCCAGGTGTTCGCGACCGGGAATGACCACGTGAATGGGGCGCCCCCGGCGCCGGGCCAACACCTGTTCATTGAGGGCATGGTAGCGGTTGCTGGGCGACATGGCCTCCGCTCCCAGATCCCCGGCTACCAAGCTGGGAAGGGTGCCAATGGCCAAGGGGGTCACCCCCAAGGCTGCGCCTTCCTGCCGCGCCGCGGCCAGGTGATCCTCGAGCTCGGCGGCCATCTCCGCCAAGCCCGAACCGGCCAAAGGGCGGGGGGTGACGTTGAACTCGAGGTTGTACCGCGCCAGCTCGGGGACCACCGGCCGGGGCGCCAGACGCTGGATCAACGCCTCGTTGACCGCGGCCGGCCGGCCCTCCCCATCCACCAGCCAGGCCTCCAGCTCCACACCGGCCATCCCCCGACGGCCGGACAGCCGATCCTCCTGCAACCAGGTCTCGAGCAGCGCGGTCTCCCGTTGCAGCCGGCGTTTGAATGCCTCGAAGTCCGCCGGCCGGAAACGGCTGGCCCCAATTTCTTCACCCATCCCCCGAGTATGCCTTCAGGCCAGCGCCACGGCCACCAAGCCGGCACCCACCCCGCCCGGGATCAGCACGAGGATCACGGACCGCGGCGGCTCACCTGGCCATAGGCCAGTCCCGGAACCACCTTCCCCTGCAAGGCGCCGCTCAACACCCGGCCGGTGTCATCGTCACTGAAATACACTTCCAGGCGCCAACGCTCGAACCCCGCGACCGGCACCCACTCCGCCTTCCACCCAGGGAGGGCGGAGAAATCGGGCAGGGGCAGCACGATCCGGCCACTGGTCTCTTCCGCTTCCATCCAGCTGGCACCCACATGGATCTCCCAGCGCACACTCACCGAGGCACCCGCCTCGTCCTCCCCCTGCCCCTCCAGATACCAGCTCACCAACCGCAGCGGGCCGAAAAGGGCATCCTCCGCCGGCGCAACCCAAGACAGAGCCAAGTGCTCCACCCGGGCCTGTGGATCGAAGGGGGCCGGCACGCCCAAGGCCACCGGCGCCGGTGCGGTGAAGGTCCGCACCCCGGCGCGTACCACCTCGCCGGCGTCATTCAACCATTGCAATACCACCCGATGCCCCTCGCCCTCCTGCAGCGCCTCCCCCGGCAGGCCGTGGAAGGCCATGCGCAGCGTACCCTCCTCCGGGCGCAGCCGTTGCAACACTAGGCGATTGCGCCCGGTGCTCAGCTCCACCTGCGCCTGCCAGGCCACCTCCCCGGCCGCCGCCTCGCCCGGGGAGACGCCGACCTCCACCGCCGGCGCCACCGGATAGGCCAGACCCGCGGCGAAATTCAGATCCTGAGGAAAACGCCCCTCGACCTCACCCTCTTTGGGCGTCACCTCGAAATCACGCAGGATGAGAATCTTCTCCGGCTCGATCCCGCCCGGTCCACTGGGACCGGCCACCGCCAGCACGTCGGTCGCGCCCTCCGGCACCCGCAAGGCATAACCGCCGTAGAATTCCGCCTCCTCACCGGGTACGAAACTCAAACGCACGCGCCGCTCGGTACCCCGCAGGGTACCGTACACCTGATGGCGGGCAACCCGGTCCAGGGGGACCTGACACCCCTCGCGCAAACGACCCACCTGGGTGGCCGCGGCATAGAGCAAAAACACCCGCTGCACCCCCGACCCCTTGTCGGGACAGACCATCGCCACCGCGAAACGCTTGTCCAGGTCCACCGCCTGGAGGGTGTAGATCTTCTGATCCGTGTTCTCATTGTCGGCGACGATCACTCGCCAGGGGCGCTGGACCCCATCGCGGTAGGCCACCCATGCGGCGTTGGAAACCAGCGACAAGGCCTCCTCACGCTGGGGCGAATCCACCACACAGGCAGCGAGCAGAAGGGAGGAGAGCAAAACGGTCAGGCGTGGCAAGGGCATCCTCGGAAGTCGCGGTTCATCCACTACTGATTGGACCCGAAAACGACGGCGGCGTGCTCAACGCCACAGGCGCAGGTGTCCCTGCGGCATCACCTCCAGATGCCAGCCGGGGGCCAGATAGGTGGTGGAGACGGCCTCGGTGATCAAGGCCGGCCCCTCCACGGCGAACCCGGCACCGAGGCGCTCCCGCCGAAACAACGGTATCGGCGCCTCGAGCCCCACCATCGTCAGGTACCCTTCTGGTTTATCGGCCGCGCTCCCGGCGGAGGCAAGGGTGGGAAGACGCACCGGCGGCACCGGCCCACGCAACGCCACCCGCAGGTTCACCAGCTCCACCGGCAAAGGCAGGGTATGACCGTAGCGGGCCCGGTGGGCCGCCTCGAAGACCGCCCGCGCAGCCGCCAACCCTGGCCAGGGCAAAGTGAGGGTGAAACTCTGTCCCTGGTAACGCAGATCGGCGCTCACCTCCGTGGTGAGCGAATCCGCCGTCAAGCCCTCGGCCAACAACTCCTCGCGCGCCGCGGCCGCCATGGACTCCAGGACACGCTCGATCACCGTCTCCTCCAGCGCCTCCAGCGGCCGGGAGAGGGTGCGCGAGCGCTGACGGCCGGGGCGGGCCACCAGCATCCCCAGGGCGGAGAGCACCCCGGCATGCATGGGAACCAGGGCCTCGCGGCACCCCAGGGCCTCGGCCAGGGCACAGACGTGCACACCGCCAGCGCCACCGAAACTCACCAGGGTGAAAGCGCGGGGATCGATACCCCGTTGCACCGAGATCACCCGCAAGGCCGCCACCATGTGTTCCTCGGCGAGACGCACCACCCCGGCGGCGGCCTCCTCCGGGGCAAGCCCCAGCCGGCGCCCCAGAGCGATGAAGGCCCTCTCCGCCGCCCCCGGATCCAGGGTCATCCGCCCACCGAGAAAGGCCTGCGGCGACAACCGCCCCAGCAGCAGATTGGCATCGGTGACCGTGGGGTGCTCGCCCCCCCGGCCATAGCAAGCCGGACCGGGATGGGCCCCGGCCGATTGCGGCCCCACCTGCAAAAGCCCCCCCTCGTCCACCCAGGCGATGGAGCCGCCGCCGGCGCCGATGGTG
>JALSHN010000005.1 GCA_026982215.1 Gammaproteobacteria bacterium | reverse complement strand
CCATCATCGGCCGTTGGCTGGCTGCCCGGCCGGGAACGCGCCAGCGCATGCTCATCGCCACCAAGGCCGCCAGCCGTGCCGATTGGATCCCCTGGATCCGCGGCGGTCCCCGGCTCGACCGCCGCCACCTGGAGGCGGCCCTGGAGGGCAGCCTGCGTCGCCTGGGGGTGGAGACCATCGACCTCTACCAGCTCCACTGGCCCGATCGCAACACCAATTTCTTCGGCCGTCTGGGTTATGAGCACGACCCCGAGGACGACCCCATCCCCCTGTTGGAGACCTTGGAGGTGCTGGGCGATTTCGTCCGTGCCGGCAAGGTGCGCGCCATCGGTGTCTCCAACGAGACCCCCTGGGGGGTGATGAAACTGCTGTCCCTGGCCGAAAAGACCGGCCTGCCGCGCATCGTCTCCATCCAGAACCCCTACAACCTGCTCAACCGCAGCTACGAAATCGGCCTGGCGGAAGTGAGCCTGCGGGAGAATGTCGGCCTGCTGGCCTATTCGCCCCTGGCCTTCGGCGTCCTCTCCGGAAAATACCTCGGTGGTGCCCGACCCCAGGGGGCGCGGCTGACCCTGTTTTCCCGTTTCGACCGCTACTCCAATCCCCGCGCCCAGCGGGCCACCGAGGCCTATGTGGCCATCGCCCGCGAGGCCGGGCTCTCCCCGGCGCAGATGGCCCTGGCCTATGTGAACAGCCGCCCGTTCCTCGCCAGTAACCTCATCGGCGCCACTACCCTCGATCAACTGGAGGAGAACTTGGCCAGTGCCGAGCTGCAGCTCCCCGCCGAGGTGATCGAGGCCATCGAGGCGGTCCATGACGACAACCCCAACCCCAGCCCCTGAATCCAAGGAAGGCCCATGAACAGCGTGCGCACCCTCGCCCTCCTGCTTCTGGCAAGCCTGCTCGTCGGCTGCGTGAGTTCCCGTATCGTCACCCCCGAGGCCCCAGTGCTGGCCCAGGGCGACGAGCCCGCGGCAGTGGTCTATCTCATCCGTCCCCGGGCCTCGCGTAGCCACGGTGTGGCTGACGACCCGGTACGGATCCTCATCGACAAACAATACCTCCTCGATCTGGCCGAGGCCGAATACGTCCGTCTGCGTCTCCAGCCCGGCGAGCATGAGATCGAAGTGCGCAACCTGAGTTACATGACCGCCGACCCCGATCCGGTGGAGGTCTGGCGGGCGCGCAATTTCCATTTCGCCGCCGGACAGACCTACTATCTGCGCGTCCGCC
Source organism: Gammaproteobacteria bacterium (assembly GCA_026982215.1). Classification (GTDB taxonomy): domain Bacteria; phylum Pseudomonadota; class Gammaproteobacteria; order S012-40; family S012-40; genus S140-43. The sequence continues at coordinate 5,851 of JALSHN010000005.1, read as the reverse complement.
TGGATGATCAAGAGTTCCGCGGCGTCTACTTCGTACCCGAACGCATCACCGCCGCCCAGGCACGCTGGCTGGTGCGCGAACAAGGACTGCGCCCCGCTGGCGAGGCGGCACGCGCCCAGCCCATCCGCTGAAACAGACAGAGCCCCGATGAAGCGACACCTCCTGCCCCTGTTGGTGGCGATGGCGTTCGCCGCCGCAGCCCAAGGCCAGCCCGTCGTCCCGCCGCATCAGGCACGCACCCTCGAAGTGGCAGTGGCAGACCTCCCCTCTCAGGGGCGGCTGCGCATCGTCCCCGGTGGCCCCTACCTGCGCCAACCCCTGCCACTGCCGGCCACCCCCCGGGACTGGGGCGTGGATGATACCGGTCCCTGGTTGTGGGACGGACACCGGCTGTGGCGCTGGTGGGAAGGCCGCTGGCGGGAAGACGGCGCACACCGTCCTCTGGGCGCAGGCCATCGCTTGCAAGGGCAATGGCTCACCGGACCCCGCGGCCAGTTGCGCTTGCCCTTCACCCCCCGGGTCGCCCGCGCTGGCGGCGACCGTGCCTGCCTGGTCGACGATCACGGCCGGCTGGCCTGGGTCGCCCTCGAGGCCGAGCCCCGGCTGCTCGGCCAACGGCGCCTGGAAGGCCCGCTGGAGCGCCTGGCCCCCTGGGCCGATGGCTGCGTGGTACTGCGTGACGGCGAGGTCCACATCCTTGCGGGCCAACGGCTGGAGCCTCGGACTCGTCTGCGGGTCAACGGCCCCATCCAGGACCTGGCGGTGACCGGTGAGCGGCTGCACCTGGCGGACCACGGCGGCGGCTATAGCCTCTACCACCTCGATGAGCGCGGTGCGGCTCACTGGCTGGGGAGCCAGAACAAACTGGGCGGACTCACCGCCCTGGCGGCCGCCGGCGAGCGTGTGCTGGCCGCCGACCAGCGCGGGACCCTCCACCTGCTGGACGTCTCCCGCCCCGACACCCCCCGCCCGCTGTCGGCGGTCCATGTGGGCGAGACCATCCAGGGACTGATCTGGCGTCGCGGCGAGGCCTGGGCCGTGGGTACGCGCCACGTTCAGCGGGTGGATTTCAGCGCCGAGACCCCACCGGCCATCTCCGCGCTGGGCATCAATCTCGGCGGCAGCCGCCGGGGGCGCATCGTCGGTGATCTGATGTACGTCGCCGACTGGTTCTCCGGCCTGCACATCTACGACATCCGCCTGCCCCATGTCCCCCGTCTGGTGGGCAATCTGCGCACGCCCGGTTCCACCAAGGGTGTGTGGGTGGAGGACGGCTACGCTTTCATCGCCGACGACGATCGTGGCCTGCAGGTGGCCGATGTCCGCGATCCCCGCCACCCCCGTCTCGTGGCCGAACTGCCCCTGCCCGGGCTGGCCTACACCTTCGAGCGCGGCTCCGGCGGGCTGCTCTATCTCGCTGCTCATCGCGGCGGTGTCCACCTCATCGACATCAGCGAACCCGAGGCCCCCCGTCTGGTGGGCAGCTACGACACCCCGGGCAAGGCCTGGGCGGTGCGGCTGGGGCGAGATCATCTGCTCTACGTGGCCGACGACGATCACGGCCTGCTGGTGCTGGAGGTGAGGGATCCCGGCGAGCCGCGGCCGGTGTCCGCCCTGGAAGACCTGTGCCGGGCCGAGGATCTGCTGCTCTACCGGGGCCTGTTGTACGTGGCCTGCTTCGATGCCGGTCTCAAGGTCCTCGACCTCGCCGATCCCCGCCGGCCGCGCCCCATCGCCCACCTCCCCACCCCCGGCAACGCCCGCGGCCTGGCCCGGGTGGGTGAGCGGCTCTATCTGGCCGACTGGGAATCCGGTGTCTGGGTCTTCGAACTCACGGATCCCCGCCATCCCCGGCCACTGGGGCGTTACGACACCCGCGGTGCCGCCTGGGGAGTACTCCCCAGTGGTGAGGTCGTCTACGCCCTGGACTGGTGGGGTGGCATCCAGGCCATCGATTTCTCGCAACCGCGCCGTCCCCGCTTGGTGGGGCGCTACCAGGGTCGTGGCCGCATCCACGACCTGGCCTTCTACCCCGGCGGTTACGCCCTCACCGCCTCCGGCAGTGGCGGCCTGCAGGTCTACGACGTCAAAAACCCCCTCAACCCCGTCTGGGGCGGCGGCGCCGAGCTGGACGGCCAGGCCTGGGGGGTGGCCGCCGATCCTGAGCGCGCCCTGGCCGTCGTCGCTGCGGGTGACGGCGGCCTGGCCCTGTTCGACCTGCAGCAACCCCTGGCCCCCGTCTGGCTCGCTCGCCTCGATCTGCCCCACCATGCCCGCGGTGTGGTGCTCCGGGGGCGGGACGCTTGGGTCTGGGGGCGGGATGGTTGGTCGCGCATCGACCTCGGCGATCCCCGCCGGCCGCGTCTGCTCCACAGCCGGCTGGGGGTATACCGACAGCTGGCGCTGCACGGCGGATGGCTGTGGCTGTTGGACGGTGCCGGGCGGCTGTGGTCGTGTGAGGTCAAAAAAATGACGGATTCCTGCCCCCCCGAGCCCCGGCTCAACGAGGGCGAGGCACGTCACCTGGCGCTGGACGATGAGCGTCTGCTGCTCGCCGGCGGCGGTGAACTGTGGCTCCACGACCACAGCGGGCGGCGGCTCGCCACTTGGCACAGCGATGAGCCGATCAACGCCCTGCGCCTCCACGAAGGCCGCGCCTTCCTCGCCGTGGGTGCCGGGGTGATCGAGCTCGACCTGTTCGATCCCGTCCGCCCCCAGGTGGTGCGATATTACCCCGCCAGCCGGTCGTTGGGCGCTCTGGTGGTGAACGCCGAGGCCCTGCTGGCGGGGGGAAACGCCGTCCTGCTGGGTGGAGAGCGCCTCCCCCCCATCCCGGTGCGGCGCAGCGGTCCGGGGCGGATCGAGATCCAGATTCCTGCCGGTCTGCCCATGGGCGGTTACGACCTGATCGTCACCACCCCCGAGGGAGTACACCGCATCGCCAACGTGTTCGAAGTGGGTCTGCCGCCGGCGCCCAAGAAAAAGAAATTCACCCTCGAAGACCTGCAACGCATCCTGGAATCGGGGGACTTCCCCGGGCGGGCGCCCCCGGCGGCTCAATGAATTGGCACGGCCTTCGCAAAGCGGGGTGGCGAGTCGTTCACTCCGGAGGCCCCGTTGTCGCCGTTTCGCCGTCAGAGCACCCAGCCTCCCCCAGTGGATCCCGATCTGCTGCGGGAGATCCACGCCTTGCGGCGTCGTCTCAACGTGCTGCTGGCCCAGGCGCGTCAGAACGAAGAAAAACTTCGCCGCCATCAAGCCTTCGAACTGCGGATGATCGCCTGCACCGGCCTGTCCGAACTGATCCGCTTGGTGGTGGAGGAATACCGCGCCAGCAAGGACCTGGAGCGGGTGACCCTCTACCTCATCGATCCGGAATACGAACTGCGTCGTATCCTCGAAGACGAAGGCGAGCTTCTGGAGCCGCGCCCCGAACTGATCTTCAGTGAAGACCCCGCCGAGATGGACACCGTCTACGGAGCGCGGCTGCAACCCCGGCTGGGGGCCTTCGACGATGAACGTCACCGGGTCTTCTTCCCCGGTCCCCACCCCCCCGCCAGCGTGGCCCTGCTGCCCTTGGTGCGGCGTGGGCGCATCATCGGCAGCCTCAACCTCGGCAGCGCCCAGGCCAGCCGCTACCAGCCGGGAGTGGGTACCGACTTCCTCGAACGCCTGGCGCTGTTCACCGCCGTCTGTCTGGAGAACGTCACCAACCACGAACGCCTCAAGCGGGTGGGGCTCACCGATGTCCTCACCGGCGTCAACAACCGCCGTTTTTTCGATCAACGGCTGGTGGAGGCCGTGGCCCAAGCACGCCGTGCCACCCGTCCCCTGTCGTGCCTGTTCATCGACGTGGACCACTTCAAACGAGTCAACGACCGCCACGGTCACCACGTGGGTGACCAGGTGCTCCACCAAGTGGCCGGCCTGATCCGCGAATGCCTGCGCACCAGTGACGTTCTGGCCCGCTACGGCGGCGAGGAATTCGCCGCCCTGTTACTGGAGGCCGGTGAAGACGAGGCACGCGAGATCGCCGAACGGGTGCGGCGACGGGTGGCCGCCCAGCGCTTTCTGGGGGCCCAGGGCGAATCGCTGGGGGTCACCGTCTCCATCGGTGTTGCCACCCTCCACCCCGGGGGGGTACCCGGCGATGACGAACGTCTGGGACGGCAACTGGTGGAACTGGCCGATGCCTGTGTCTACCGCGCCAAAGGCAACGGCCGTGATCGGGTGGAGTATCAGGCCCTCGGCACCGACCCCTCCCCCCCCTGAGCCCGCTACGGCTTATAATGGCACGGCGCCGCCCGCCGCCCGGCGGGCCCTTCCAGTCGTATCGGAGTCCCCATGTCACAGCGATTCGTGTCTGTCGCCGCTTTGCTCCTCGCCGCCCTGTTCCTCAGCGCCTGTGGCGGCGAGCGTTATTCCCAACTGGAGAAGGCCGTTGCCAAGGGTGATGCCGCCCTGGTGGAACGCATGCTCAATCAGGGCGCCGATCCCCATCAACCCGGTTCCAAGGGGCGCACCCCATTGATGCTCGCCGCGGCCAACGGTAATGCCCCGGTGGTGGCCTTGCTGCTGGAGCGTGGTGTGGCAGTGGACGCCCAGGACCAAGACGGCATGACCGCCCTGATGGTGGCCGCCGGCGGCGGCCATGCCGAGGTGGTGCGCCTGCTGCTGGAGCACGGTGCCGCCGTGGCCCGCACCAACGCCTACGGCGTCAGCGCCCTGGAACATGCCGCGCTGTTCGGGCGTACCGACGTGGTGCGCCTGTTGTTGCAGCATCCCCAGCCGCCGTCGCAACAGGCCCTGGACGAGTCCTTGCTCATCGCCGCCGGGCTCGGCCATGACGACATCGTCGCCGCCCTGCTGGAAAACGGGGCTGCGGTAAACGCGCGCGGCAAGGCCGGACGAACCCCGTTGATGGCGGCGGTGGCCTTCGAGCATCCCTCCACCGTGGCCTTGCTGTTGAAACACGGCGCCGACCCCACCCTGAAGGACGACGGTGGCCACGATGCTCTGATGGTGGCCCGCCAGCAAGGCAACGAGGAACTGTTGAAACTGCTGCGCCACCACCGCCGTCCCCGAGGTTGACGCCGTCAGCCGGGCGTTCCAAGCTAAAACAGCGCGAGCCAGACCATCTCGAGGTGATCCATGAAACTCCCCCCTTGGCGCATCCTGCTTCCCGGTGCCGCGAGCCTACTCATTCTCAGCGCAGTGTTCGTGCTTGCCTTCATTCCCTTGCTGCACATCACCGACCTGGGCAAGGAGATGGAGTTCGACCAGCGCATGCTCAGCGCCCACCTCTACACCATCGAACCGGTGGAAGGCGGCGAGAAGGTGCATTTTGTCTCCGACGGCACCCTTGGCCGGGTGAAAGATCCCACGGGTGATTTCTGGGTGGACGACTTCGTCCTCGCTCCCCAAGAGGTCTTCTGGGGGCGGCCGAGCCGCAACGCCTACACCGAATTCCGCCTCCACTCGGTGGAGGAAGATGGGGTGGTGATCGAATACGAGGCCAAGTACACCGGCGGCGGTGACCCCCGGGCCGCGGAGACGGTGGACCGAGGCCTGGTGCGGCTCAGTTGGCGCCAGGGCGAGAATCCCTATCGGCTGCCCCCGGGGCCGGAGGTGGGTGCTCAGCGATGATCGAACGCCTGGAGGTGTGGGTGCCCGGTCGAGGGCTGCACGAAATCACTGCCCAGGTGAGCGAGGTGGTGCGGGCCTGGGGGGGTGAAGAAGGCCTGTGCACCCTGTTCGTGCAACACACCTCCGCCAGTCTGCTCATCCAGGAAAACGCCGATCCCTCCGCCCGCCATGATCTGGAGCGCTGGCTGAACCGCCTGGTGCCGGA
>JALSHN010000004.1 GCA_026982215.1 Gammaproteobacteria bacterium | reverse complement strand
CACCACCCCGGCATGGCCCCGTTCCACGTCCTGATGGAATTGGGCGCCGCCGTTTGGGGCGTTGAAATAGACGATTCGCTCCACATAGCGGATCTCACCGCCCAGGTGCCGGCCGAGCAGTTCCCCTAGAGCCTGGTGACCGGTGATGGCCTCCGATTCGGGGAAGAACCGTTCGCAGAGGGCGCTGGAGAGGGCCTGACGAGCCGGGTCGGCGGCCACGTCTTCATAGCGGTCCAGGCCGTGAGAGAAACGAAAACGCAGGGAGGGGTCCTCTTCGTGCAGTGAGAGCCAGGAGGCCTTCATCCACACCTCGCGTTCCTCGTCGTCCCCGGGGGCGAAGTCCAGCCGGGCGATGGCCTGGGGGTCGCTGTCGTCGAACACGGTGGCCAGCCACTGATACTCCTTGAGTCGGGGCAAGATACCGCAGTGCTCTAGCAAGTCCTCCCAATCCTCGTCTTCCAATAAGCCGGTCACCAAACGCTCGCTGGACCTCAGGGCTGCCTGCCAGGGGGTGAGGTCCAACCATCCCGGCAGATGGATTGCATGTTGAGCCGCCCATCGATGGCCGAAGTCCTCGAGCGGAGTGACGGTCGTCGCCGCGGGCTGGATGTGGCCGAGCCGGTAGCCACGCCGCCCCAGGGGGTGCGCATCCGGTTGGTGGGGAGAGTCGGGGGGAAAGAATCGATGGCTCATGGCAGACGAAAGGTTCGCGAAGGGCGGACGATAACCTGTCTTCGAGGCCACCGCAAAACCTTACTATTATTCTTGGTCTTGAGTGAACACTGGATGAACCGCCGACGATGAGCTATATATGAATACTGAGTAATATTATTATTGTTCGATAAGCAGCCGGTGTCGGCGCATTAGTAATATTTATTTGATCGGGTGTGGGTGCTTTGTGAGACTACCACCCACCCCATTACACACTAAAAACCCTGAGGAGACCGTTCCAATGAGCCAAGCCTTCGATTCCGAACTCGATGCCTCCGGCCTGAACTGCCCCCTGCCCATCCTCAAGGCCAAAAAGGCGCTGGCCGCGCTGAGCTCGGGCCAGGTGCTGCGGGTGATCGCCACCGACCCCGGTTCGGTGAAGGATTTCGAGGCCTTCGCCAAACAGACCGGCAACGAGCTCCTCGAGCATGTGGAAGAGGGTGGCAAATTCATTTTTCTGATCAAAAAGGCCTAAAAATTTAGGCCTTTTTGTTGCGGCCGTCGGAGGCAGTCAATGGAAGAGAAAAAGTTCGCCATCATCGCCACCAAGGGGACGCTGGACTGGGCCTATCCGCCCTTCATTCTCGGCTCCACGGCGGCGGCGTTGGGTTACCGGGTGGAGATCTTCTTCACCTTCTATGGGTTGAATCTGCTCAAGAAAAACCTGGATCTCAAGGTGACCTCGTTGGGTAACCCGGCGATGCCCATGCCCATGCCCATGCCGGTGTTGGTTCAGGCGCTGCCGGGCATGCAGGCCCTGATGACCTCGATGATGAAGGCCAAGATGAAGGCCAAGGGCGTGGCCTCGGTGGAGGAGCTGCGCGAGCTGTGCATCGAGGCCGAGGTGAAGATGATCGCCTGTCAGATGACGGTGGATCTGTTCGAATACTCCACCTCCGAGTTCATCGATGGGGTCGAGTTCGGTGGCGCGGCCACCTTCCTGGAGTTCGCCGGCGACGCGGACATCTGCATGTACATGTGAGCGAGGACGTGCCATGGCCACTTACGCCGAAATGCAACAGGTCTTCGACGACATCAAGGGCGATTTCCGCTACGACCACGAGCTCAACGGCTGCTTGAACTGTGGCATCTGCACCGCCACCTGCCCCTCGGCCCAGTTCTACGACTACAGCCCCCGTGAGATCGTCCAGTTGTTGTGGACCGAGAACGTGGAACAGATCTACGACGCCATGCAGGAAAAGATCTGGGCCTGCGCCCAGTGCATGACCTGCGCGGCGCGCTGTCCCTTCAAGAACTCCCCCGGCGGGCTGGTGATGATCATGCGCGAGGTGGCCATCAAGCACGGGATGGATTCGGCCAAGGACGTGTTGCGTCCCTTCGGACGGGTGATGCTCAAGTTGATCACCACTGGCAACCAGCTCTCACCGGACATGATCCAGCCGGATCACTTCCCCGACTGGGGGCCCAATATCCAGAAGGTGGAGGGGGATCTGCGCACCCTGCGCAAGGCCATCCCGGTGCGTACCCTGCAGACCACCAACACCGCCTGGGAAGTGGCCCTCAAGACCTCGGTGGAGATGTACACCATCTGGGAGATGACCGGGGTGATGGACGCCCTGGAGACGGTCGATGAAAACCTCTTCGACGTCATCGAGGACTTCATCGACGAGAAGAAAGAAGAATACGAAGAATGGCTGGAGGAGCAGGAAGAAGAGGATTGATCCCCGCTTCTCCGACTTCGTGATTCTTTCGAGATACAGGAGATTTGCCATGTCCGACCAAGACAAGACCGATATCCCCGGCACCGGCCCCAAGCCCGGTTTCAGCAACACCGACGGCCAAGGCATCGCCGGGCACGGGTCCTTCTTCCAGGAATCCAACCTCAATCCCGAAGAGGCGGTGGCGGCCACCGAGTGGGTGAAGAAGCATGTGGATCGCCGCACCATGGACCTGGGTGAGCGGATGGACGACATCCGTGACCACATGTGGGAGCTGGAGAAGGACGGCGAGATCATCGTCCACCGCATCACCGACGAGCACGAGCCCATCACCGTGGAGACCCTGTTCGGCTGGGAGAAACGCATCCCCACCAAGCAGCTCTGGCACCACAAAAGCTGCGGTCAGTGCGGCAACATCCCCGGTTACCCCACCTCGCTGTTGTGGTTCATGAACGAATTCGGCTACCAGCCGGGGGTGGACTACCTCGACGAGACCGATCAGACCTCATGCACCGCCTGGAACTACCACGGTTCCGGCATCGGTAACGTCGAGTCGCTGGCGGCGGTGTTCCTGCGCAACTTCCACCAGGCCTACGTCTCCGGCAACCGCCTGGGGCACAAGCCGGGGCATTTCTATCCCTTGGTGCACTGCGGTACCTCCTTCGGCAACTACAAGGAGATCCGCAAGTACCTCATCGAATCCGCCGAGCTGCGGGAGAAGGTCAAGAAGATCCTCGGCAAGCTGGGGCGGCTGGTGGACGGCAAACTGGTCATCCCCGAGGAGATCGTCCACTACTCCGAGTGGGTGCACGTGATGCGTAACCGCATCGCCTCCGAGCTGCAGAAGATCGACGTCTCCGACATTCGGGTGACGGTGCACGCCGCCTGTCACTACTACAAGATGGTCCACGAAGACGCCATCTACGACCCGGAGGTGCTGGGGGGCAATCGCACCGCACCGGGGACCTCCATCGCCCAGGCCTTGGGCGCGCAGATCATCGACTACTCCACGTGGTATGACTGCTGTGGCTTCGGCTTCCGCCACATCATCTCCGAGCGCGAGTTCACCCGCTCGTTCACCATCGATCGCAAGATCAAGGTGGCGCGCGAGGAGGCCAATGCCGACGTGATGCTGGGGATCGACACCGGCTGCATCACCACCATGGACAAGAACCAGTGGATCGGTAAGGCCCATGGGATGCAATACGAACTGCCCATCATCGCCGACGTGCAGTTCGCCGCCCTGGCCTGCGGTGCCGATCCCTTCAAGATCGTCCAACTCCAGTGGCATGCCTCGCCGGTGGAACAACTGGTGGAAAAGATGGGCATCAGCTGGGCGGACGCCAAGAAGAACTTCGAGGCCTATCTCAAGGAAGTGGAGAAGGGCAACATCGACTATCTGTACGATCCCAAATTGGCAATCGGGGGGAATGCGTAAATGAAGACGATTCTGGTCGTGGGAGGCGGGCCGGCCGGCCTGTCCGCGGCGGCGAACATCGCCGAGGCCGGGCACAAGGCCGTGCTCGTGGAAAAGGAGGATCGCCTGGGCGGTGCCCCCATCCTCTCGGGGTACGCCAAACTGGTCCCCTCTGGCGAGTGGGCCAAGGACGCCATTGGCCGCATGGTGGACCGGGTGGAGAAACACCCCAACGTCACCGTGCACAAAGGCACCAAGGTCACCAAGCTCGACGGCGAGGTCGGTGATTTCACCGCCACCCTCTCCAACGGTGAAGAGGTGAAGGTCTCGGCGGTGATCCTCGCCACCGGTTTCACCCATTTCGACCCCGTCAACAAGCCGGAATGGGGCTTTGGGACCTTCCCCGACGTGCTCACCACCACCCAGATGGAGCAGATGGTGGCCAGTGGCAAGATCGCCTGTCCCTCCGACGGCCGGGTGCCCGAGCGGGTGTGTATCCTGCTCTGCGTCGGTTCCCGCGACCGTCAGATCGGCCGTGAGTGGTGTTCCAAGATCTGCTGCACCGTGTCGGCCAATCTGGCCATGGAGATCAAAGAGCTCTCCCCGGAGACCGACGTCTACATCTACTACATGGACATCCGCACCTTCGGGCTCTACGAGGACCGCTTCTACTGGAAGTCCCAGGAGGAGTTCAAGACCAAGTTCGTCAAGGCGCGTATCGCCGAGGTTACCGCATCCCCCGACGGTCGCCTGCTGGTGAAAGGCGAGGACACGCTGGTGAAGCGGCCCATCGTCATCCCCTTCGACATCGTGGTGCACGCCATCGGTATGGATCCCAACGTGGAGAATCCCGAGATCGCCAATGTCTTCGGGGTTGGCTTGGAGAAGCACGGCTACATCGACCGCGCCGAGCACTACACCAACACCTGCGGGACCACCCGCCGCGGCATCTATGCCGCCGGGGCCGCCTACGGGCCGGAGACCATCGACGACTCCATCTCCCAGGGGGCGGCGGCGGCCATTCGCGCCCTGGCGGATGCGGAGTCCTCCGCCTCCTGAGATGGCCGAGGGGCCCGAGGCCAAACTGGAGGAGGTCCACCATGCGCTGCAGGAAGAACTGGGCGCCCCGGGACTGGAGGACTTCGTCAACCTGCTGGAGGCCAAGGGGGACTATCTGCGTCGCCACGGGGCGGATCTGGGAATTGATGCCGTGGAACGCATCGTTCCGGTGGTCTTCGGGTTGCGCAACAAAGACCCGGACTTCCTGCGGCCACTGAGGGAGGGAGGTCCGGTACTGGAGGGGCTGCGCCAGATGGTGGAAGGAATGAGACAGGGCGATGAGGCGGCATGGCGGGCCGCGCTTGCCGGTCTCCCCGAGTCGCTGAAACACAAACAGCGGCGCGCCCTGCGCAATCTCGCCGCCGAGCTGGCCCACTTTCCCCAGCCCGAGGCGGTGTATCTCGACACCGCCTGGGTGAGCGGCGATGAACGCTCCATGGGGGCGCTGGACTACCTCTACGGCCGTACCGCCCAAGGCCCCGGCGAGATACCCCAGCGGCATGCCCAGGTCCGGGCTTGGCTGGAAGAACAGGGGTTCTACCGCCATCTCGGTTACGTGCAAGACGTGTATTACGCCCAGGCCTACGTGCACTACATGGTGGAAATGACCAAAGGGCTGGGACTTCTGGATCAGCAATTCGGCCAGGGGATCGAGTCCCTGGACTACATGACCCGGCTGCTCGGCGTCGATGCCGCATCGAGCCGTCACTGGTTGCAATGAGAGCTTAGGGGAAAGAAATCATGCCCATTCACGAGAAATCGCTCATCGAACCCGAGCGCATCCTCAGCAAGGATTCGCTGGTGGTGGACGGGGTGGACGTCTCCGGACACTGGAACACCATGATCCTGCCGCGGACCATCACCGAGTACGACGACAGCTTCGAAGACAAGATCAAACAATACCCCACCGCCGCCAATGTCCACCGTTGTTGGCAGTGTGGTTCGTGCACCAACTCGTGCACCGTCTATGCCCTGAACACCCGCTTCAACCCCCGCTATTGGATCTACCTCACCCGCCTGGGGCTGAAAGACGAACTGATCAAGGACAAGGACATCATCTGGCAGTGCGTCTCCTGTAACAAATGCACCAACATCTGCCCCAAGGACGTGCGCCCCGAGGGGGTGATGAAGGCCCTGGCCCACTGGCTGGAGGACGAAGGGCTGACCGAAAAACGCCCCTCCACCATCTTCGACGAGGAATTCTGGGACCAGATCAAGGCCCGGGGGCGGATCGAAGAGGGTTCCATCTTGATGAACTTCTTCCAGAAGACCGCCCAGCCCTTGAAACAGGACTGGCTGGTGGAAGTGGTCAAGCGCATGACCAAACACCTTCCCCTCAAGGCCCTGATCCACTCGGGTCTGCACTTCCTGTTCAAGCCCAAGACCAAGGGCTGGGACCGTACCGGGCAGGTGTTGCAGGAATACATCAACGAAAAGAAGGGGGCCGCCCATGGCTAAGGTCGCTTACTACCCGGGGTGCGCGCTGGAGGGGACCGGCGGGCCCTACGACAAATCCACCCGCGCCATCGTCTCCGCCCTGGGGCTGGAGATGCAGTATCTCGACGACTACAACTGCTGCGGGGCCATGGAGGTGAAAAACATCCACCCCATGCTGCAGACCTATCTCTCCTCCCGCAACTTGGCCCTGGCCGCCGAGCGCATGGGGATGGACACGGTGATGGCCCCCTGCAACGGCTGCTATCACAACCTCAAGAAGGCCGAATACGAGCTGGCCACCTCCGAGGAGTCCATGGAGACCGTCCAGGAACTGGCCAAGAAGGCCAACGACCCGGTCTACAAAGGCAACGTGCGCACTCTGCACCTGCTGGAATGGCTGATGGAGGAGCTGGGACCGGAAGGTATCAAGGCCAAGGTCACCAAGCGTCTCGAAGGCATCAAGATCGCCAACTACTACGGCTGCATGTACACCCGGCCGCGGCAGATCTTCCCGGAGAAGGATCGCGGCCCGGGGTCGGAATCCACCTACAAGCCCCACTTCATGGACGACATCCTCGCCGCCGCCGGGGCGGAGAACGTCGATTTCCCCCTGAAGACCGCCTGTTGCGGTGGGGCGCACACCCTGTCCGATGCCGACACCTCCACCCAATTGGTGTTAAACCTGCTCCAGGCGGCCGAGGAATCGGGGGCCGACGTGATTGCCACCGAATGCCCCACCTGTCATTCCGGGCTGGAGATGCACCAGGTGCGGGCGGAAAAGGTCTTCGGTATCAAGACTAAGGTG
>JALSHN010000003.1 GCA_026982215.1 Gammaproteobacteria bacterium | reverse complement strand
TGGCGGAAGTTCATTCCGTAGATGCTGGCCACCAGGGTGGGGGGCAGGAACACCACCGCGGCGATGGAGAAGATCTTGATGATCTGGTTCTGTTCCACGTTGATGAAGCCCAGGGCGGCGTCCATGAGGAAGTTGGTCTTCTCGAACAGGTAGTCGGTGTGGGGCAGCAGGGATTCGATGTCGCGCAACACCTCCCGAACGCGTCGCAGCACGGCCTCGTCCTTGGGTCCCCGGCGCAGCAGGAACAGCATCGCCCGTTGCATGTCCATCAGGCACAGGCGGATCTTGCCGTTGACGTCTTCCACCTGGGTGAGGCGGTCGATGGCCGCCTCCGGGCGGCGCTCTGCTTTGGTCAACACCAGCCGGCCGGCCTCTTCCAGCACGGCATGGCCCTCCTCCACCCGGTCGGCGAGGCGGTCCAGGGCGGTCTCCACCAGCTCCAGCAGGATGTCGGTGGGGGGCATGGCAGGCATGCGCCGCAGCCGCCGGCGCAACAGGCGGAAGGGGGCCAGTTCGGCATCACGCAGGGTGATGAGCCGGCCGTCGGTGAGGGTGAAGGCGGCCGTCTCCAGGGCGGGACGGCCGTCGTGCTCGGTGAGAAAGTAGAGATGGAGATGGAGACCGCTGGCGTCTTGGTAGGTCCGGGAGGTGGCCTCGATCTCGTCCACTTCGTCGGGCTCGGGCAGGGCCTCCTGATGGAGCCGTTCCACCGCGGTGCGTTCCTGCTCGTCGGGCTGGAACAGATCGATCCACACCGCCTCTTGGAGCGCCGGCGGGGCAGGGTGGTCGATGATCCGCCCCTCCCCGCCGGCGACCAGGTAGGCGTGGATCATGTGGTCAGGCGCCGGTATTTGATCCGGTGCGGCTGGTCGGCCTCCAGCCCGAGGCGGCGCTTGCGGTCGGCCTCGTAGTCGGAGAAGTTGCCTTCGAACCACATCACCCGGCTGTCGCCCTCGAAGGCGATGACGTGGGTGGCCAGGCGGTCGAGGAACCAGCGGTCGTGGGAGATCACCAGCACGGTGCCGGGGAAGGCGAGGATGGCTTCTTCCAGGGCGCGCAGGGTCTCCACGTCCAGGTCGTTGGTGGGCTCATCCAGCAGCAGCACGTTGCCGCCCGAGCGCAGCAGCTTGGCCAGATGCACCCGGTTGCGCTCACCCCCGGAGAGTTCGCCCACCCGTTTTTGCTGGTCGGATTTCTTGAAGTTGAAACGGCTGACGTAGGCCCGCGAGGGGATCTCGTAGTCGCCGACACGGATGATGTCCTGGCCGTCGGAGATCTCCTCCCACACGGTCTTGTCGGGGTCCAGGGCGTCGCGGCTCTGGTCCACGTAGGCCAGTTGCACCGTCTCGCCGATCTCGATGCTGCCCTCGTCGGGCTGCTCCTGGCCGACGATCATGCGGAACAGGGTGGATTTACCGGCGCCGTTGGGGCCGATGATGCCGACGATGGCGCCAGGAGGGATGTTACAGCTCAGTCCGTCGATGAGCAGCCGGTCGCCGTAGGCCTTCTTGATGCCGTCGATCTCGATGACCTTGCTGCCCAGCCGGGGACCGGGGGGGATGTAGAGCTCCTGGGTCTCGTTGCGCTTCTGGAATTCCTGCGAGGCCAGCTCCTCGAAGCGCGCCAGGCGGGCCTTGCTCTTGGCATGGCGGCCCTTGGGGTTGGAGCGCACCCATTCCAGCTCGGCCTTCAGCGCCCGCTGGCGGGCCTTTTCCTCCCGGGCTTCTTGTTCCAGGCGCTTTTCCTTGGCCTCCAGCCAGGCGGAGTAGTTGCCCTCGAAGGGAATGCAGCGGCCGCGGTCGATCTCCAGGATCCAGCCGGCGACGTTGTCGAGGAAATAGCGGTCGTGGGTCACCGCTACTACGGTGCCCTTGTATTCGGCCAGGTAGCGTTCCAGCCAGGCCACCGATTCGGCGTCCAGGTGGTTGGTGGGTTCGTCCAGCAGCAGCATGTCGGGGGCCGAGAGCAGCAGACGGCACAGGGCCACCCGCCGGCGTTCGCCGCCGGAGAGCTTGGTGACGTCGGCCTCCCAGGGGGGCAGGCGCAGGGCCTCGGCGGCCACCTCCAATTTGTGGTCCAGGTTATGGGCGTCGGCGGCCTGGATGATGTTCTCCAGCCGCGCCTGTTCCGCGGCCAGGGCGTCGAAGTCGGCATCGGGCTCGGCATAGGCGGCATAGACCTCTTCCAACCGTGCCTGGGCCTCCTTGATGTGGCGCAGGCCGTCTTCGACGTTGCCGCGCACGTCCTTGTCCGGGTCCAGTTCGGGTTCCTGGGGCAGATAGCCCACGGTGATGTCCTTGGCGGGACGGGCCTCGCCCTGGATGTCCTTGTCCACCCCGGCCATGATGCGCAGCAGGCTGGACTTGCCGGCGCCGTTGATGCCGAGGACGCCGATCTTGGCACCGGGGAGAAAGGAGAGGGTGACGTCCTTGAGGATCTCCCGCTGGGGAGGGACGATCTTGGTGACGTTTTGCAGCGTGAAGATGTAGTGCGCCATGGGTCGTTCGTTGGAATCCTGCTGAGGTGAATGGGGAGGGCGAACAGCGCCCCAAGGAGGCGAAGTCTACCATCGGAGGCGCCAAGCTGTCCGCCGTGAGACGACGGTCGATTCAGACCGCGCCGGGGGGCGGCAGTTCCTTGTCCAGGCGGCGCTCCAGGGCCTGACGGATGTGGCCCTGCAGGGGGGTGAGCAACAGGCCCAGGCGCAGTTCCAGTTCGATTTCCCCCTCGCGGACCGCGATGTGACCGGAGGCGCCGCTACGCTGGAAGACCAGGCGCTCGCCCTCCCAGTGGTGCTGGAGTTCCAGCTCCTGGCCCAGGGCCTGGGCGAGATGGTCAAGGCGCCGGCGCAGTTCGTCGGGGGGGAGGTCGTGTTGGCGGTGGATGCGGATGGTGGTCATGGAAAGATGATAACAGAGCCGGCCTCGCTTTGTGCGCGTCCTCGGCTATACTCGCTGAGGTTTTTCACAGCCGGGAGGTGAGTCATGGAGCAGAAACGCATCTTGATGCTGGTGGGCGATTATGTGGAGGACTACGAGGCCATGGTGCCGTTCCAGGCCCTGGCCATGGTGGGGCACGAGGTGGTGGCGGTGTGCCCCGACAGGAAGGCCGGTGAGCGGGTGGCCACCGCGGTGCACGATTTCGAGGGGGAGCAGACCTATTCCGAGAAGCGCGGCCATTTCTTCACCTTGAACGGGAGCTTCGAGGCCATCGATCCGGCGAGCTTCGATGCCTTGGTGATTCCCGGCGGGCGGGCGCCGGAGTATCTGCGTCTGAACGCGCGGGTGCTGGAGATCACCCGCCATTTCTTCGAGAGCGACAAGCCGGTGGCGGCCATCTGCCACGGTGTCCAGATTCTCACCGCCGCCGGGGTGATGGAGGGGCGGCGGGCCACGGCCTATCCCGCCGTCGGTCCCGAGGTCACTCTGGCGGGGGGCGAGTATCAGGAGGTGGCGGTGGACCAGTGTGTGGTGGACGGCAATCTGGTCACCGCGCCGGCCTGGCCGGCCCATCCCAAGTGGTTGGCGGCCTTCCTGGAGGTGTTGGCGAAACAGGAGGCCGCGGCGGGCGCTTGAAACCCCGAGCATGGACCTGGAGGAGGGCGGGGCGTGGTGGCGTCCCGCCCTTTTTCATCCCCGCTGTTCTCGCAGGCGTCCGGCACGGAGGCCGTTGGCCACCGCCAGCAGTTCGCTGGCCTCGTGGGCCAGGACGGTGGCGGCGATGGAGATCCAGCCGCCGAGGGCGCTGGGGATCAGGATCACCAACACGGTGATGGCGAAGACGATGTTTTCCCGGCTCACCCGCCGGGCCTTGCGGCCGAGCTCGATCGCCTCCACCAGTTTGCCGAGGTCGTCGGCCATCAGGGCGATGTCGGCGGCCTCGATGGCGGCATCGGTGCCCGCCGCGCCCATGGCGATGCCGCAGCTGGCCTGGGCCAGGGCGGGGGCATCGTTGATGCCGTCGCCCACCATCAGGGTGGGGCCTTGGCGGTCCAGCGCCTTCACCCGCCGGACCTTGTCCTCGGGGGTGAGGCCGGCGTGGACCTCGTCGATGCCCAACGCCTCGGCTACCCGCCGGGCGGTGCGGGGGTTGTCGCCGGTGAGCATCACCGTGCGCAGCCCCAGGGCGTGGAGGGCGGCGACGGTGGCGGCGGCGTTCTCCCGCAGGGTGTCTTGCAGGGCGATCCAACCGAGGAGTCGTTTCTCTTCGCCCACCAGGATCACCGTCTTGCCCTCGGCCTCCAGGGCCTGGAGGGCGTCTCGATAGGGGGCGAGATCGAGGCCGTTCGCCTCGAACAGGGCCGGTTTGCCGATATAGACCGTGCAGCCGTCGATCTCGGCGCGCATCCCGGCGCCGGTGAGGGCCTGGTGGTTTTGAGCCGGGGGTGGGGCGAGTCCTTTGGACTCGGCCCGCTCTAGGATGGCCCGGGCCAGGGGGTGTTCCGAGCCCCGTTCCAGGGCGGCGGCCACGGCCAGCAGCCGGTCCGGGTCGCCGTCGAGGGTATGGAGGTCGGTGAGCCGGGGGCGGCCGTGGGTGAGGGTGCCGGTTTTGTCGAAGGCGACGATACGGGCTTCACCCAGGTGTTCCAGATGGGCCCCGCCCTTGATGAGGATCCCCCTGCGGCCGGCCCCGGTGATGCCGGCCGCCATGGCGATGGGCAACGAGATGACCAGGGCACAGGGGGCGGCGGCCACCAGCAGGACGACGGCCTTCTCCCACCACCACTCGGGCGCCCCGAAGAAGGGGAGCAGGGCGAAGAGGGCGGCGCCGGCCAGCACCGCCGGGCTGTAGCGACGTCCGAAGCGCTCCATCCACGCCTGGGCACGGCCCTTTTGTTCCTGGGCCGATTCCACCAGCTCGATGATCCGTGACAGGGTGTTGTCGGCGAAGGCGGCGGTGGCCCTCACCACCAGGCGTCCGGGACCGTTGATGCTGGCGGCGAAGACCCGGTCGCCCGGTCCTTTGTCCACCGGCTCGGATTCCCCGGTGACCGGTGATTCGTCCAGGCTGGACCGTCCCTCCACGATCACCCCATCAGTGACCACGCCCTCGCCGGGGAGGACCACGAAGCGGTCGCCGGGGCGTAGTTCCTCGGCGGGGATCAGCCGCTCCCGGCCCGCCTCATCCAGCCGCCGCGCTTGTTTGGGGGCCAGGTCGAGCAGGGCGCGGATGGCCTTGCGGGTGCGGGCGAAGGCGTATTCCTCCACGCCTTCGGCAATGGCATAGAGGACCACCAGGGCCGCGGCCTCTTCCCACAGTCCCAGGGCACCGGCCCCCGCGGTGGCGGCGAGCATGAGCAAGGAGATGCCGATCTCCCGTTGCCGAATCAGCGCCTCCAGGCCCTCCCGGGCCCAATACCAGCCGCCGATGGGGATGGCGAGCAGGTACAGGGCCAGGGCGGCGCTGGGGGGGAGCCCCGCCTGTTCGCCCAAATAGGCCCCCAGGGCGATTCCCAGGGCGACGAGGCCGTTGCGCAGCGGCGGGAACAGCCACCACGGGCCGTCGTAGCCTTCCTCCGGGCAGGCGCAGCTCATGACCCTCCGCTCACCACGCGGGCCTGTTCCGGGCGATAGATGAACAGCCAGGCGGAGCGGGGGCGCTGGGTACGGGCCTGCCGTTCGATGAGGGTGATGGCCTCGTCGAGGCGCTCGGCGGGGAGATAGAGTTCCAGCCGCAACTCGTCGGTGACCTGTTCACCCAGTGCCAGGGAGTAGTCCCGTTCCTTGGGATCCACCGCGCTCAGGGTCCCTTGCACCCGGCCCACCGCCAGGTGCCCGTGGGGTCCGGGCAACCCGGCGGCGGCCAGGGCATGGAGGATGTCGGCGATGCGCACTTCGTGGACGAAGGCGCGGATTTCTCGCAGTTCCGTCATGGGCGTTTCTCCTTGGATTCACGCCGGGATTCGATCCATTCGTAGATCACCGGCAGCAGGACCAGGGTGAGGAGAGTGGAGGTGATCAGCCCGCCCACCACCACGGTGGCCAGGGGGCGCTGGGTCTCGGCACCGACACCGGAGGAGAGCAGCATGGGGATCAGGCCGAGGATGGCCACCGAGGCGGTCATCAGCACCGGCCGCAACCTCAGTTCGGCGCCACGGCGGACCGCTTCGGCCACCGAGGCCCCCTTTTCTCTCAGTTCGTTGATGAAGGCGATGAGGACGATGCCGTTGAGCATGGCCACCCCGAACACGGCGATGAAGCCGATGGCCGAGGGCACCGAGAGATATTGCCCCGTGAGCCACAGCGAGATCAGCCCGCCGATGGTGGCGAAGGGGACGTTGGCGATGATCAGGGTGGCGTAGCGCACCGAGTTGAAGGCGGTGTAGAGCAGCACGAAGATGAAGAAGATGGTCAGCGGCACGATGATGGAGAGCCGCTTCAGGGCGCGCTGCTGGTTCTCGAAGGCCCCGCCCCACTCGATCCAGTAGCCGGGGGGCATGTCCACCTGTTGACGGATGAGGGCGTCGGCCTCTTTGACGAAGCCGTCCACGTCGCGGCCGCGCACGTCCATCTGGATCACCGCATAGCGCTGGAGTTGTTCGCGGCGGATGAAGGAGTAGCCCTCGCTCACCGAGATCTCGGCCACTTCGGAGAGGGGAACGATGGCGCCGGTGGCGGTGCGCAGGGGGATGGCGCCGATGGCCTCCACCGAGGCCTTGGCGGCGTCGGTGAGGCGCACGGCGATGGCGAAGCGCTTCACGCCGTCGATGAGAGTGGAGACGGGTTCGACGCCGATGCCGTTGCGCACGAGGGTGAGGACGTCGTCGGCGTTGAGGCCGTAGCGGGCCAGCTGTTCCCGATCTACTTGGATGCGGATCTGGGGTTTGCCGACGTTGGCCTCCAGCGAGAGGTCGGCCACGCCGGGTACCTGGGCCACCACGGTCTTGATCTCTTGGCTCAGGCGGTCCAGCTCGGAGAGTTCTTCGCCGTAGAGCTTGATGGCCAGGGTGGCACGTACCCCGGAGATGAGCTCCTCCACCCGCATCTGGATGGGTTGGGTGAAGGCGATCACCGCAGTGGGGACGACCTCTTCCAGGGTCTCGCGCATGGCGTCGGCCAGTTCTTCGATGCTGCGGTCCGTGCCCCATTCCTCGGGAGGGTGCAGCGCGGTGTAGATCTCCATGTAGTTGACGTCGGCGGTCTCCCCCTTCTCGGCCCGGCCGATCATCGCCAGGGTGGTCT
>JALSHN010000002.1 GCA_026982215.1 Gammaproteobacteria bacterium | reverse complement strand
GGCAAGCACGCCGGCGGCGTGGTCATCGCCCCCTCCCGGCTCACCGACTTCACCCCCCTCTACTGCGAAGCGGGCGGCGAGGGCCTGGTGACCCAGTTCGACAAGGACGACGTGGAAGCGGTGGGGCTGGTCAAGTTCGACTTCCTCGGCCTGCGCACCCTCACCATCATCGACTGGGCGCTGGACAACATCGCCCGCCAGAGCGGCGAGCGGCTGGACATCAGCCGCATCCCCCTCGATGACCCGGCCACCTTCCGCCTGCTCAAGAACAGCGAGACCACCGCCGTCTTCCAGCTCGAATCCCGGGGCATGAAGGAACTCATCAGCCGACTGCAGCCCGACTGCTTCGAAGACATCATCGCCCTGGTGGCCCTGTTCCGCCCCGGGCCGCTGCAGTCCGGCATGGTGGACGACTTCATCAACCGCAAGCACGGCCGTGCCCGGGTGGAATACCCCCACCCGGCCCTGGAGCCGATCCTGAAACCCACCTACGGCGTCATCCTCTATCAGGAACAAGTGATGCAGATCGCCCAGGTGCTGGCCGGCTACACCCTGGGCGGCGCCGACCTGCTGCGCCGGGCCATGGGCAAGAAAAAGCCCGAGGAGATGGCCAAACAGCGGGAGATCTTCATGAAGGGAGCCACCGAGCGGGGTGTGGACCCCCAGGTGGCGGAACACATCTTCGACCTGATGGAGAAATTCGCCGGCTACGGCTTCAACAAGTCCCACTCCGCCGCCTACGCCCTGGTCTCCTACCAGACCGCCTGGCTCAAGGCCCACCACCCGGCCGCCTTCATGGCGGCGGTGATGTCTTCCGACATGGACAACACCGACAAAGTGGTGACTTTCATCGACGAGGCCCGGCGCATGGGGCTCGACGTCCTCCCCCCCGACATCAACACCTGCGACTACCGCTTCACCGTCCGCGACGAGCGCACCATCCTCTATGGCCTCGGTGCCATCAAAGGCGTGGGCCAATCGGCCATCGCTGCCATTCTCGAGGCCCGCGGCGACGGCCCCTTCGACGACCTGTTCGACTTCTGTCGCCGGGTGGACCTCAAACGCGTCAACCGCCGGGTATTGGAGACCCTGATCCGTGCCGGGGCGCTGGATCGCATCGGCCCCAACCGCGCCACCCTGATGGACAGCCTCGAAGAGGCGTTGCAACTGGCCGAACAGGCCCATCGCGACGCCGAGATGGGCCAAGTGGACCTGTTCGGCCTCGCCCCGGTCGCCGCCGGTGACAGTGGCGGTGTCTACCGTCCCCGGCCCGAATGGGAAGAAGGCGAGCGCCTCGAAGGCGAAAAAGAGACCCTCGGCCTCTACCTCACCGGCCACCCCATCGAACGTTACGAAGCCGAGCTGGGCCACATGGTCAGCGTCCGCCTCAAAGACCTCCAGCCCCAGCGTAACCAGAGCGTGATCGTCGCCGGTCTGGTGGTGGGGCTGCGTACCATGCGCACCCGCCGGGGCGACCGCATGGCCTTTCTCACCCTCGACGACCGCACCGGCCGCATCGAACTGGCGGTGTTCTCCGAGCTCTACGACACCCACCGCCACCTGATCCACAAAGACCGCCTGCTGCTGGTGGAAGGCGAAGTGAGCGTGGACGACTACAGTGGTGGCCACAAAATGAACGCCAACGCCCTCTACGACATCACCGCCGCCCGCGAGCGCTTCACCCGTGGCCTGCTGCTGCGGGTGGATGCCCGCGAGGCTGCCAACGGCCTGGTGCCCAGGCTGCGCGAGGCCCTGGAGCCGTTTCGCGACGGCCGCTGCCCCATCTATGTGGACTACCGCCACCCCAAGGTTCGGGCCCGTCTGCGGCTCGGCGAGGCCTGGCGGGTCACCCCCAGCGACGAATTGTTCCACCGTCTCAGTGGGTTGCCCGGCACCGATGGGGTAGAATGGCTCTGGTCGGATAGACCACAGAGAGCCCCATGAACCTCAATTTCCTCGAATTCGAGCAGCCCATCGCCGAGCTGGAGGCGAAGATCGAAGAGCTGCGCTACATGGGCAACGACACGGACATCAACCTCTCCGAGGAGATTGCCCGTCTGGAAGCCAAGAGCGAGGCCCTCACCCGCAGCATCTTCGCCAACCTCAGCGCTTGGCAGGTCGCCCAGCTCGCCCGCCACCCCCAGCGGCCCTACACCCTCGACTACCTCGAACGCATCTTCACCGACTTCGAAGAACTCCACGGCGACCGCCACTTCGCCGACGACCCGGCCATCGTTGGCGGTCCGGCCCGTCTGGATGGCCGCCCGGTGATGGTCATCGGTCACCAGAAAGGCCGAGACACCAAAGAAAAGATCCACCGCAACTTCGGCATGCCCCGCCCGGAGGGTTACCGCAAGGCCCAACGGCTGATGGAAATGGCCGAACGTTTTCGCCTGCCGGTACTCACCTTCATCGACACCCCCGGTGCCTACCCGGGTATCGACGCCGAAGAACGCGGCCAGAGCGAGGCCATCGCCCGCAACCTGTTCGTCCAGGCCGGTCTCAAGGTCCCCATCCTCTGCACGGTGATCGGCGAAGGTGGCTCCGGTGGGGCCCTGGCCATCGGTGTCGGCGACCGGGTGCAGATGCTGCAATACGCCACCTACTCGGTGATTTCCCCCGAAGGCTGCGCCTCCATCCTGTGGAAGAGCGCCGAGAAGGCCAGCGAGGCCGCCGAGGCCATGGGTATCACCGCCCCCCGGCTCAAAGAACTGGGCCTCATCGACGCCGTGGTGGAAGAACCGCTGGGCGGGGCGCATCGCGACTACGACCAAGCGGCGCAAAACCTCAAGGCTAGCCTGGTGGAAGGCCTGGCCAACCTCGAGTCCATGTCGGTGGACAAACTGCTGGACAGCCGCCGCCAGCGGTTGCGCGGCTTCGGCAACTTCAAGACCCGCTGAGGCCGTTCCGGGCCGTCATGGCCGACCCCCTCCTCACCCCCGAGGTGCTGCGACGGCGAGTGGAGGCCCTCCTCCCCGAAGCGCCCGTCCGCCTGTGGCTGGCCTGCAGCGGCGGGCTGGACTCCACCGTGCTGACCCATGCCCTGGCCCGGGCCCATCCGCCCTGGCCCCTGGCCGTGGTCCACGTGGATCACCGGCTGCATCCCCACTCCCCCCAATGGGCGCAGCGGGTGCGGGAACTGGCCGAGCGTCTCGGGCTGCCCTGCCGGGTGATCGAGGTGGAAGTGACCAAGGGGGCGGGCCCGGAAGACGCCGCTCGCCGGGCCCGTTACCAAGCCTGGGAGGGCCTGCTGCAGCCGGGGGAGGCCCTGGCCACCGCCCACCATGCCGACGACCAGGTGGAGACCGTGCTGTTGCGCATCCTGCGTGGCACCGGCCTCGACGGTTTGGGCGGGATGCCTGAACACCGTCCCCTCGGCCCCGGCCGGCTGCTGCGCCCGCTGCTGCCCTGGCCCCGCGCCGCCCTGCACGCCTACGCCGAGCGCGAGGGTCTGAGCTGGATCGACGACCCCGCCAACCGTGCCCCCGGACTGGACCGCAACTTCCTGCGCCACCACGTCCTGCCACTGTTACAACAGCGTTTCCCCGCCCGTCGTGCCCTGCTGCGGCTGGCGGACCACGCCCAGGAATGGCGACGCCATCAGGCCCCGCAACGCCGTCGGCAGCTGAGGGCGGCCGTGAACACGGACGGCACCCTTAACCTCCCTGCCATCGAAGGACAGGGCGAAGAACAGATCCTCACCCTGCTGGGCGATTGGTTCCGCCACCATGGCCTGCCCCCCCCCAGCCTGGCCCAGCGGCGTCGCCTGCTGTGCGAAGTGATCCACGCCCACGCCGACGCCGACCCCCGGTTGCACATCGGCGGCCACGAGATCCGTCGCTACCGGCGGCGTCTCTACCTGCTCCACAGCGTCCCGCCCCCTCCGGAGCCGCTCTCTGGATGGCGGTGGTGTCCACCCGTCCCCCTGAATCTCCCGGGGCGAGGGCGCCTGAGCGCGCTCCCCGGTGGTGTCGGTGATCTGCGTGCCGCCGAGTACTACACCGTCCGCCTGCGCCGTGGTGGTGAACGCCTGCGCCTCCATGGTCATCGGCGCGCCTTGAAGAAATGCCTGCAACAGGCCGGCATCCCCCCGTGGCAGCGCCCCCATCTGCCACTGATCTACCACGGTGACGAACTCGCCGCCGTCCCCGGCGTCGCCATCGCCGATCCCTTCCGGGCCGCGGCCGGCGAACCGGCCTGGGCCATTGCCTGGCAGCCGTTTCATTTGAGCGGGGAGGGGGCATCTGGTAAGGTTTAGCGCGTCCCATCCCCCCTCGGAAAAAGCCGTTTCATGACCAAGTTCATCTTCGTCACCGGTGGCGTCGTGTCGTCATTGGGCAAGGGCATCGCATCGGCGTCGCTGGCTGCGATCCTGGAGGCCCGCGGCCTCAAAGTCACCCTGATCAAACTCGACCCCTACATCAACGTCGATCCGGGCACCATGAGCCCGTTCCAGCATGGCGAGGTGTTCGTCACCGAAGACGGCGCCGAGACCGACCTCGACCTGGGTCATTACGAGCGCTTCGTGCGCACCACCATGACCCAGAAAAACAACTTCACCACCGGCCGGGTGTACCAGCACGTCATCCAGAAGGAACGCCGGGGTGACTATCTGGGGGCCACCGTCCAGGTGATCCCCCACATCACCGACGAGATCAAGCGCCGCATCCTCGAAGGCGCCGAAGGCTGCGACGTGGCCCTGGTGGAGATCGGCGGCACCGTGGGCGATATCGAATCCCTGCCCTTTCTCGAGGCCATCCGCCAGCTCGGCGTCGAGTTGGGGCACGAGCACGCCCTCTACATCCACCTCACCCTGTTGCCCTACATCGCCACCGCCGGCGAGGTGAAGACCAAGCCCACCCAGCACTCGGTGAAGGAACTGCGCTCCATCGGTATCCAGCCGGACATCCTCATCTGCCGCGGCGAGCGCCCCCTGAGCGATGGCGACCGGCGCAAGATTGCCTTGTTCACCAATGTTCCCGAGCGGGCGGTGATCTCCGCCTACGACGTGGACAACATCTACCGCATTCCCATGGTGCTCCGGGAACAAGGCCTGGATGACATCGTGGTCGACAACTTCCGCCTGGAGGCCCCGCCGGCCGACCTCTCCGAATGGCAGCGGGTGGTGGAGACCATGGCCCACCCCAGCGCCGAAGTGGACATCGCCATGGTGGGTAAATACGTCCACCTGGTGGATGCCTACAAATCCCTCAACGAGGCCCTGGCCCATGCCGGTGCCCACACCCGCACGCGGGTCAATATCCACTACATCGACTCCGAACAGATCGAGGCCGACGGCGCCGAGGCCCACCTCCACGGCATGGACGCCATCCTGGTGCCCGGCGGCTTCGGTAACCGCGGCATCGAGGGCAAGATCGAGGCGGTGCGCTACGCCCGCGAGCACCACATCCCCTATCTGGGCATCTGCCTGGGGATGCAGGTGGCGGTGATCGAGTTCGCCCGTAATCAGGCCGGCCTCAGCGGCGCCCACTCCACCGAATTCGACCCCAACACCCCTTACCCGGTGATCGCCCTGATCACCGAATGGCTGGACAGCCGCGGCCGACTGGAGCGGCGCCACGAAGAGGTGGACCTGGGCGGCACCATGCGCCTGGGGGCCCAGGAATGCCGTTTGCGCGCCGGCACCCGCATCCGCGAGCTCTACGAGCGCGAAGTGATCTCCGAGCGCCATCGCCACCGCTACGAATTCAACAACCAATTTCTCGACGTGCTCGAAGAGGCCGGGCTGATGGTGGCCGGGCGCTCCATCGACGGCCGGCTGGTGGAAGTGGTGGAGATCCCCGAACACCCATGGTTCGTGGCTTGCCAGTTCCACCCCGAGTTCAAATCCACCCCCCGCGACGGCCATCCCCTGTTCCAAGGATTCGTCGCCGCCGCCCGTACCCATCGCCAGGCCGGCCTGGCCCGTGCCGAAGGGGAGGGCTGAGGATGGAACTCTGCGGCTTCGAAGTGGGCCTGGATCGGCCACTGTTCCTCATCGCCGGTCCCTGCGTCATCGAGAGCCGCGAACTGGCCTTGGAGACCGCCGGGCGCCTGCAGGAGATCACCCGGCGCCTGGGCATCCCCTTCATTTATAAATCCTCCTTCGACAAGGCCAATCGCTCCTCGGTGGCCAGCTACCGGGGGCCTGGGCTGGAAGAAGGCCTGGACATCCTCGCCGAAGTGCGCGAACAGATCGGGGTGCCGGTACTCACCGACGTTCACGAAGACACCCCCCTGGCCGAGGTGGCCGCGGTGGTGGACGTGCTCCAGACCCCGGCCTTCCTCTGTCGCCAGACCAACTTCATCCAGAACGTCGCCCGTCAGGGGCTGCCGGTGAACATCAAGAAGGGCCAGTTCCTCGCCCCCTGGGACATGAAAAACGTGGTGGAAAAGGCCCGGGCGGTGGGCAACGAACAGATCATGGTCTGCGAGCGGGGGGTCAGCTTCGGCTACAACAACCTGGTCTCCGACATGCGCGCCCTGGCGGTGATGCGCGATACCGGTTGCCCGGTGGTGTTCGACGCCACCCATTCGGTCCAGCTCCCCGGTGGTCGGGGCACGGCCTCGGGCGGGCAGAGGGAATTCGTCCCGGTACTGGCCCGGGCGGCGGTGGCCGCCGGTGTCGCCGGCCTGTTCATGGAGACCCACCCCGATCCCGAGCGTGCCCTCTCCGACGGCCCCAACGCCTGGCCGCTGGGTGAGATGGAGGGACTGCTGGAGACCCTGCTGGGGATCGATCGCTGGGTGAAGTCCCGGCCTTTCCCGGAAACGGCGATTCTTGCATAATCCCGCCACCCCAACCCCGATTCCATCAGGGTTTGTTGTCACTGAAAATAATCACACGAATCACGAGGAGCACACCCGAACATGTCCGCCATCAGCGATATCCGAGGTCGAGAAATCATCGATTCCCGCGGCAACCCCACTGTGGAAGTGGATGTCATCCTCGACGACGGTACCTTCGGTCGTGCCGCCGTCCCCTCCGGGGCCTCCACCGGCATCCATGAGGCGGTGGAGCTGCGCGACGGTGACCCCAAACGCTATCTGGGCAAGGGTGTGCTCAACGCCGTGGCCAACGTCAACAACACCATCCGTGAGGCCCTGGTGGGGCAGGACGCCACCGCCCAGGCGGTGGTGGACCAGATCATGATCGACCTCGACGGCACCCCCAATAAGGGCCGTCTCG
>JALSHN010000001.1 GCA_026982215.1 Gammaproteobacteria bacterium | reverse complement strand
TGTTGCGGTTGAGGCGACGCACCTCGTTCTTCAAGGCGGTGAGGAACAGCTCCATGAGCAACCCCACCTCCTGGCGGGGACGACGCCAATTCTCGCTGGAGAAGGCGAACAGGGTGAGCACCTCCATCCCCAACTCGCCGCAACGGGCCACCACCCGGCGCACGGCCTCCATGCCGGCGCGGTGACCAGCGATGCGGGGCAGGCCACGACGGCGGGCCCAGCGGCCGTTGCCGTCCATGATGATGGCCACATGGCGGGGGATCTTCTCGGCGGGGATCGGTGGCGGTCGCTCGGTCATCGTATTGCGGTGTTCTCGAAAAGGAATGAGGCCGGGGCCGGCCCGGGGATGATACGACGGACCGCCTAGATTTCCAGCAGATCGTTTTCTTTGGCCTCGATGACCTTCTCCACCTCGGCGACCATGCGGTCGGTGAGTTTCTGGATCGCCTCCTCGGCACGCCGCTCCTCGTCCTCGGAGATCTCCTTCTCCTTGAGCAGGTCCTTGAGCTGGTGGATGGCGTCCCGGCGGATGTTGCGGATCGCCACCCGCGCCTTCTCACCCTCCTGGCGCACCACCTTGATGAGGTCCCGGCGCCGCTCCTCGGTGAGCGGCGGCAGAGGAACGCGGATCACGTTACCGGCGGTGGCCGGGTTGAGCCCCAGTTCGGAATTGAGGATGGCCTTCTCGATCACCGGCACCATGCTCTTCTCCCACGGGGTGACGGTGAGGGTACGGGCATCCCCCACGGCGATGTTGGCCACCTGGGAGAGCGGCACCTCGGAGCCGTAATACTCCACGGTGATCTGGTCGAGCAACGAGGGATGGGCCCGGCCGGTACGCAGCTTGGCGAGGTCGGCCTTGAGCGCCTCGATGCTCTTCTTCATCCGTTGTTCGGCGTCTTTCTGGATCTCGTTGATCATCTCGACCTCACTCGACGATGGTTCCTTCCGGCTCGCCGCGGACGATTCGCAGCATCGCCCCGGGCTTGTTCATATTGAACACCCGCAGGGGCATGTTGTGATCGCGACAGAGCACGATGGCGGTGGCATCCATGACGTTGAGGCGCTGATCGAGCACCTCGTCGTAACTCAGGCGGGGGTAGAATCGGGCCTCGGGATTCTTCACCGGATCGTCGGAATAGACCCCGTCCACCTTGGTGGCCTTGAGCACCAGATCGGCCCCCACCTCGATACCCCGCAGGCTGGCGGCGGAATCGGTGGTGAAGAAGGGGTTACCGGTACCGGCGGCGAAGATCACCACCCGCCCCTTTTCCAGGTGACGAATGGCGCGGCGACGGATGTAGTCCTCACAGATCTGATTGATCTTGATGGCCGACATCAGCCGGGCATAGGCCCCGTGGCGCTCCAAGGCGTCCTGCATGGCCAAGCCGTTGATCACCGTCCCCAGCATACCCATGTGGTCGGCGGTGACCCGGTCCATGCCCCCACTCTCGGCCAGGGTGGCACCGCGGACGATGTTGCCGCCCCCGATCACCATCCCCACCTGCACCCCCAGCTCCACCAATTCGTGGACCTCGCGGGCGATGCGGTCGATGACCTGTGGGGAGATGCCGTGATCGCCCTCCCCCATCAGGGCCTCGCCGCTGAGCTTGAGGAGGATGCGCCGATAGGCCAGCTCGGCCATGGCCTCAGGACCCCTTCACCTGGGACATGACCTCTTCGGCGAAGTTTTCCTGTTTTTTCTCCACCCCCTCACCCACTTCCAGGCGATGGAATTCGCGCACCCGGGCACCCTTTTCCTTCAACAACTGCTCCACCGTCTGGTCGGGGTTCTTGACGAAGGGCTGCCCCAGCAGGGTCACCTCGTTGACGAACTTGCGCAGCCGCCCCTCCACCATCTTCTCGATGATGTTTTCCGGCTTGCCGCTCTCCTTGGCCTGGGCGCTATAGATCTCCTTCTCCTTGGCCAGCACCTCGGCGGGGATCTCCTCCTTGGAGACGCATAGCGGCTTGCTGGCCGCCACGTGCATGGCGATGTCCTTGGCCAGGGTCTCGTCGCCCCCTTCCAGAACGGTCACCACGCCGATACGGTTACCATGCAGATAGACCCCCACCTGGCGGCCGGCGGCCTCCACCACCACGAAACGACGCACGGTGATGTTCTCACCGATCTTGGCGATCAGGGCCCGGCGAGCCTCATCGACACTGCCTTCGCCGCCCTCGATGGGCAGGGCCAGCAAGGCCTCCACCGTCTCGGGATCATGGGCCAGAACGGTCTTGCACACCGCCTCGGCGAAATTGCGGAAATCGTCACCCTTGGCAACGAAATCGGTCTCGGAGTTGACCTCCACCAAAGCGATACGGGCACCGTCCTCGCTGGAACACACCGAGATCATCCCCTCGGCGGCCACCCGACCGGCCTTCTTGTCGGCCTTGGCCATTCCCTGCTTGCGCATCAGTTCGATGGCGGCATCGATGTCGCCGCCGGTCTCCACCAGGGCCTTCTTGCATTCCATCATGCCGGCGCCGGTGCGCTCGCGCAGCTCCTTGACCATGCTCGCGGTGATCGTAGCCATGTACTCGTCCTCTCAAATGCTCTAGAAATCAACGAAAATCTGTAAAAACGCTTCGAAAAAGGGGAGCCTAGCCCCCCTTTCCCGTGCATCGCCCATCCGCCGTCCAGACGACGGAGACAATGATCAACCCTTGCCAGCTGCCGCCTCGGCCTCGGTGGCCTCGCCTTCCGCGACCTCCACGAACTCGTCACCCACCGCCTCGGTGGAAACAGCCTGGCGCCCTTCCAGAATGGCATCGGCGAAGGCGCTGGTGTAGAGCTTGATGGCGCGGATGGCGTCGTCGTTGCCGGGAATGATGTAGTCGATGAGATCGGGATCGTTGTTGGTGTCCACCACACCGATCACCGGGATGCCCAGCTTCCTGGCCTCGTTCACGGCGATCTTCTCATGGCCGGTGTCGATCACCAGCAAGGCATCGGGCATGCGCTTCATGTCCTTGATACCGCCCAGGTTCTGCTCCAGCTTGGCCATCTCGCGGCGCAGGCGCAGGGCCTCCTTCTTCACCAGGCGATCCAACTGCCCGGACTGTTCCATCTCTTCCAGCTCCTTCAACCGGCGGATGGATTGACGCACGGTGCGCCAGTTGGTGAGCATCCCCCCCAACCAACGATGGTTGACATAGGGCATGCCGGCACGCTCGGCATCCTCACGGATGGCTTTGTAGGCCGCGGGCTTGGTGCCCACGAACAGGATGATGCCGCCCTTGGCCGCCACGCTGCTGGCGAAATTGAGCGCGTCCTTGAACAGCGGCAGGGTCTTTTCCAGGTTAATGATATGGATTTTGTTGCGCTCCCCGTAGATGTACGGGGCCATCTTGGGGTTCCAGGAGCGGGTCCGGTGGCCGAAATGGACGCCGTTCTCCAACAATTGGCGCATGGTGATCTCAGGCATGGTATCGTCCTCGGTCGGGTTGGGCCTCCGCGTCCCCCACCGGCCGACCCCTCGACGGGGCACCCCGGGCGGCGTGACGGAACGCGTGCGTGATTGCCAAAATGAGGGGCGCTTTATACCATAAAGCCCTTCATGCGACAAACCTCGGCGGCCTCGCGCAGTCCAATTTCCCAACCCCACTTTTCCCTTTTAAGACAATGAGATAATGTCCATACACATCAAATCCCCTGAGGAAATCGAGAAAATGCGCGTGGCTGGCCGCCTGGCCGCCGAGGTGCTGGAGATGATCGCCCCCCACGTCAAACCCGGTGTCACCACCGAGGAATTGAACCGCCTGTGCCACGATCACATCGTCAACGTGCAGCAGGCCATACCGGCCCCGTTGGATTACCACGGTTTTCCCAAGTCCATCTGCACCTCGGTCAACCACCAGGTCTGTCACGGGATCCCCTCGGAGAAACGGCTCAAGAACGGTGACATCGTCAACGTGGACGTCACCGTCATCAAAGACGGCTACCATGGCGACACCAGCATGATGTTCTTCGTCGGCGAACCCACGGTGCTGGCCCGGCGGCTGGTGCGGGTGGCCCACGAATGCCTGTGGGTGGGCATCCGCATGGTGCGCCCGGGGGTGCGTCTGGGCGACATCGGCCATGCTATCCAGCGTCATGCCGAGTCCCACGGCTTCTCCATCGTGCGAGAGTACTGCGGCCACGGCATCGGCCGGGAATTCCACGAAGAACCGCAGGTGCTCCACTACGGCAAACCGGGCACCGGGGTGGAGCTGGAGCCGGGGATGACCTTCACCATCGAGCCGATGCTCAACGCCGGCAAGCGGCATGTGAAACTGCTCAAGGACGGCTGGACGGTGGTCACCAAGGACCACTCCCTCTCCGCCCAGTGGGAACACACCATCCTGGTCACCGACGACGGCTACGAGGTCCTCACCCTGCGTCGCGATGAACGCCCCTGACAGAGACCTGATCGCCGAATTGGGGCTGTGCGACTGCCCCGAACTCGCCCGCCGCCTCGACGGCACTCCCCAGGCCCCGGCGCCCCTGTTGCGCGAGGCCCTGCGCCGGGGCGGCGAGCGCCTCGATGCCTTGTTCGACCAGGGCCATCCCATCGAGGCGCTGGTGTACGGCCGGGCACAACTGGTGGACCGGGTGCTGCAACTGGCCTTCCATGCCCACCTCGATGGTCTGCCCGGGATCGCCTTCCTCGCCGTGGGCGGCTACGGCCGCGGCGAACTCCACCCCCGTTCCGATGTCGATGTGCTCATTCTGCTGCGCGATGTCGCCACCGCCCCCCCGGAACGTCTGGAGTCCTTCATCACCCACCTGTGGGACCTCGGCCTCGACATCGGCCACAGCGTGCGCACCTTGGACGAATGCCTCCAAGAGGCCGAGCGGGACATCACCATCGCCACCAACCTCATGGAAGCGCGCCTGCTGGCTGGCGACCAGGCCCTCTTCCAGCGCCTC
Organism: Gammaproteobacteria bacterium; assembly: GCA_026982215.1. GTDB lineage: Bacteria > Pseudomonadota > Gammaproteobacteria > S012-40 > S012-40 > S140-43. The sequence continues at coordinate 2,341 of JALSHN010000001.1, read as the reverse complement.
GAGGCCCTCACCGGTCCCGACAAGATCTGGCCCAGCCGCCGATTCTTCGAAGCCAAATGGCGTGAACAGCAACAACGCCACCACAAGTACCACGACACCGCCTACAAGCTGGAGCCCAATGTCAAAGAGAGCCCGGGGGGGCTGCGCGACATCCAGATGATCGGCTGGGTGAGCAAGCGTCACTTCCGCGCCCGCACCCTGCATGACCTGGTGGCGCACGGCTTTCTCAGCGAAGGTGAATACCATGCGCTGGAGGCCGGTCAGGCCTTTCTCTGGCGGGTCCGCTATGCCCTTCACCGCCTTGCCGGCCGCCGGGAAGACCGGCTGTTGTTCGAGCATCAAAAGGCCGTCGCCGAATGCCTGGGCTATCGCGACGAACGCGGCGACGGCAGCATCCCCCTGCGGGACCGAGCGGCCGATGGCCCGCGCCTGGCGGTGGAACTGTTCATGAAGGACTACTTTCGCCAGGTCACCGAACTCTCGCGCCTCAACGAAATGCTGCTCCAGCTCTACCAGGAGGCGTTGCTGCACCGGGACGGCGCCCCCCCGCGCCCGCTCAACCGCCGTTTCCAGGTTCGTCACGGGTTCCTCGAAGTCCGCCGGCCGGACACCTTCCAACGCCACCCCTTCGCCTTGCTGGAGTTGTTCCTGATCCTGCAAGAACACCCTGAGATCAAGGGCGTACGCGCCGAGACCATCCGCCTGATCCGTGAAAGCACCCGCTTGATCGACGAGCGATTCCGCCGCGACCTGCGTGCCCGCAGCCTGTTCATGGAGATCCTGCGTCAGAACGACGGCATCACCAGCGCCCTGCGACGCATGAACCGCTACGGGATCCTCGCCGCCTACCTCCCCGCCTTCGCCCACATCGTCGGCCAGGCCCAGTTCGACCTGTTCCACATCTACACCGTCGATGAACACAGCCTGTTCGTGGTCCGCAACCTGCGGCGCTTCGCCGTGGCCGAATTCGCCCACGAGTTCCCGTTCTGCTCCCGCGTCATCCAACGCATCCCCAAGCTCGAGCTGCTCTATCTGGCGGGGCTGTTCCACGACATCGGCAAGGGCCGCGGTGGCGACCACTCCAAGATCGGCGCTCGAGAAGCCGCCGACTTCTGCCGCCTCCACGACCTCAGCGACTACGACACCCAACTGGTGGCCTGGCTGGTGGAACACCACCTGCTCATGTCCAAGACCGCCCAGCACGAAGACATCGCCGACCCGGCCGTGGTCCATCGCTTCGCCGCCCGCGTCGGCGACCAGACCCGGCTCGACTACCTCTACCTGCTCACCGTCGCCGACATGCGCGGCACCAACCCGGAGCTGTGGAATTCCTGGAAGGACGCCCTGCTGCGCCAACTCTACCTGGAGACCCGCCGCGCCCTGGAGCGTGGCCTGGAGGCCCCGCTGGACCGCAGCGAACGAGTACACGAGACCCAACTCCAGGCACGGCGGCTGCTGGAACACCAAGGGCTCGCCATCGAAGCGATCAACGCCCTGTGGGCACGCCTGGGAGACGACTATTTCCTCCACAACACCCCGGCCCAGGTCGCCCGCCACACCCGGCTCATCCTCGGCGCCCGCCGCCGTGGCCACCTGGTCCGCGTCACCCAAGGAAGCGAAGTGGGAGGCGTCGAGGTCTTCGTCCACGTCCCCGTCCGCCCCGACCTGTTCGCCCGCCTCACCCTCGCCCTGGAACGTCTCGGCCTCAACGTGCAAGAGGCCCGCATCCACACCAGCCGTGACGGCTGGGCGTTGGACAGTTTCATCGTCGCCGACGCCCCAGGCCTGCCCGGCGAAGAAGAGATCATCCAGCGGGTCCATGCGGCCTTCGACGGCCCTCCGCCCGATGCCGCCACCCTCCCCCGGGCCCGCTCCCGCCGCCACAAGGCCTTCCATCACCCGGTGGAGGTCACCTTCGTCCAGGACGAGGCCAACCACCGTACCCTGGTCTCGGTCACCTGCACCGACCGCCCTGGCGTCCTCGCCCGCGTCGCCCTGGCCCTGCTGGAGTGCGACCTGGAACTGCACAACGCCAAGATCGCCACCTTCGGCGACCGGGTGGAAGACGTCTTCTTCGTCACCGACCGTCGCGGCCAGGCCCTCCACGACCCCCGCCGCCGCGACTGCCTGCGCCGCCGGCTCCACGCCTATCTCGACGACTGACCATGGCCCTCTACGCCATCGGCGACATCCAAGGCTGCCGCGAGGACCTGGAACGCCTGCTGGAACGCCTGCGTTTCGATCCCACCCGTGACCGCCTGTGGTTCTGCGGTGACCTGGTCAATCGCGGCCCCGACTCCCTCGGCACCCTGCGGCTGATCCGCGAGCTGGGCGCGGCCGC